>CAMLXE010000007.1 GCA_946490455.1 uncultured Desulfovibrio sp.
ACAGCATGGGGAAATCGCCATTGAAGTAGCCTATGGGATGAGTCCCGAAGCACAAAGCCGTGGACGCTATAAAGTAGGAGAAGGCATTACAGGCAAGGTCATCGAAAGCGGCAAACCTCTCGTGGTCCCCAACGTGCTGGTTGAACCCCTGTTCCTCAATCGTACAGGGAGCAGAAACCGCCAGGAGGCCGTTTCCTTTATCTGCGTTCCCATCAAAACGGAAGGAAGAGTCATAGGGGCCCTATCCGCAGATCGCCTGTTTTCTCCTTCAGGAGATCTGGAAGAAGACATGCGTCTGCTCACAATTCTCGCCTCTCTTGTGGCAAAGGCAGTCAAAACACGCCAGATTCATCACAGGATGCTCGAAGAAAATGAGCGGCTGCTGAATGCGCTACGAAAAAAATATAGCCCGGAGATATTTGTTGGCGCTTCATCTGGACTGAAAACAGTGCTGAATCAGCTGGCCCGTGTGGCTCCTACCGATGCAACGGTACTGCTGCTTGGAGAAAGCGGGACAGGGAAGGAACTTGCCGCCAATACCATTCATGCAGGCAGCCTGCGTGCCAGTCAGCCCTTTATCAAGGTAAACTGCGCCGCTCTCCCGGAAGGTCTCATTGAAAGTGAACTGTTTGGGCATGAGAAGGGTGCATTTACCGGAGCCACAGGACCACGGGTCGGACGATTTGAAGCTGCAGACGGGGGGACTCTTTTTCTTGATGAAATTGGCGAATTGACCGTAGCCACACAGGTCAAGCTTCTGCGAGTCTTGCAGGAGCATGAATTTGAACGGCTGGGCAGCATGGAAACCCGCAAGGTGGATGTCCGGGTCATTGCCGCAACAAGCCGCAATCTTGAGCAGATGGTGGCCGACGGTCTTTTCCGCAAGGATCTTTACTACAGGCTCAATGTATTCCCTGTTCATATGCCTCCTCTGCGCGAACGCCAGGGAGACATTCCTCTGCTTGTCGAAACATTTCTGGAAAAATACGGCAACAAGATAGGCAAACGGGATCTGAAAATCACACCGGAAACAGAGGCTCTGCTGCTTGCCCATTCCTGGCCCGGCAACATACGCGAACTGGAAAATGTCATTGAACGGGCTGTCATTCTGACAACTGACGGCCGCATCCATCCGGGACTCCTCCCCACCACCATGCAGCCAGCAGCAGAACTTCCAACGCATCATGAAAGCCTTCCTGCCACGCTTGATCATGTAGAAAAAGGCATGATCATCCGCGCGCTGCAAACACATCATGGCAATATGGGCAAAGCGGCTCTTGATCTTGGTATCAGTGAGCGAATCATGGGCTTGCGCATGAAAAAATTTGGCTTAAATTACAAATCATTCCGTAATGCGAACTGAACACCACAAGATGTTCCATACCAACCCCTCTTGGATATTCAACACAACTGCAAAAAGCAACATTCCAAGTCCAGTTGAAACAGTATCAATTCCGGATTGATTTTCTCCCTATTCAGGGGAATAAAAAAGACAGCAGTTGCATCAATACCAAACGGGCTGTAACAGTCACAAGATACGGCACAGTATCGAACGTACGCTTATCATTTTGCTTATGGATTGCTGCAGTTATTCTTGATGCAAAAAATGCATTCATGAGGCATGCGTAGTTTCGATTTTCACTGAAATACTTCGAGGTCACTGAAGTCATGTCGTTCACCGATGCCGATTTATACACCATTCGTCGTTCTCTCCATACCTCCGCCGCCTTCATCAGGGAATGGATGCGCTCACCAAGAACCATGGGAATGGTTTGCCCCAGCAGCGCAAGTCTGTCCCAGGCCATGGCTGCCGGCATTTCTCCAGAACTGAATGGTCTGGTGGTCGAACTCGGTGCAGGTACCGGAACAGTCACTCAGGAACTCCTCCGTACAGGGATCAATCCCCATAATCTGCTGATTATCGAAAAGGCTCCCGCCATGATACAGATTCTTCATCAACGCTTCCCCCAGCTGAACATCATTCAGGGGGACGCTTCTGATCTGTGTCAGCTGTTGCCGCAAGAAAGGCGTGCCGACTACATCATTTCCTCACTCCCCCTGATCTCTCTGGGAAAAACAGCCCGTGAAGCCATTATATTGGCCATGCACGAGTCTCTCAGAGAAAAGGGCATTCTGGTACAGTATACCTATTCATGGAGCAGCGCCAATCCATCACTGATGGACAAATTCCAGCTTATTGATTCAAGACGTATCTGGGATAATGTTCCTCCAGCTCAAGTCTTCCGGTTCATGCGCAAACCAGCTTCAAGCTGAAATGCTTTTGCCTGAACAAACAAAACTTCACTTTCATCTCCACAGCTATCATCAGAACACTCTCCTCCTGAAGGCATCTGTAACGATTCTTCACAAAAAAGTCCGTGTCGCCAGAGAAGACAACAACACGGACTTTTCAGGAGTACCTTTCAGCAGGTCTGAAAAGATACAGCAGGCAGGTACCTGCCACCTCTATTTCTTTACAGGATCAAGCTTTTCCCACTCCTCAAGGGCAGTACTGACAACCTTGGCCAGCCCTATGAGGGCAATCAGGTTGGGGAATGCCATGAATCCATTGAACATATCCGCCAGTTCCCAGACCAGATTGACCTGAAGGACTGAGCCAAGAACAATGAATCCCATAACGATAATCCGATAGATATTGACCCCTTTCGTTCCGAACAGATACTTCACGTTCTGCTCGCCAAAGAAATACCAGCCGACAATGGTTGAAAAAGCGAAGAAGAGCAGGCAAATGGCTACGAACTTGATGCCAAAGGCTCCCAACCCTGTAGAAAAGGCCTTCTGAGTAAGGGCAATGCCTGTCGTACTTCCATCAATGGCACCTGTCACAAAAATGACCAGAGCCGTCATGTTCAGCACAATAAAGGTATCAATAAAGACACTGACGATACCCATAAGGCCCTGCTGAGCCGGATATTGTACCTTGGCCACGGCATGGGCATGCGGAGTGGATCCCATACCGGCCTCATTGGAAAACAGGCCTCGAGCCACACCGTACCGAATGGCCTCCTTGACGCTGGCGCCAATCAGCCCTCCCGTAGCCGCCGAGGGATCGAATGCGCCCACAAAAATCATCTTGAAGGCAGGAATGATATTTTCTGCATTGCAGATCAACACGATGAGTCCACCGAGGACATACAGCAGTGCCATGAGCGGAACAATCTTCTCGGTAACAGCGGCAATACGCCCGATTCCACCAAAAAAGACAAAGGCACCACAAGCTGCGATAAGCACACCCATCAGCAGAGGAGGAACACTGAAGGCAGTCCTGAAGGCATCGGCAATGGAATTGGACTGAACCATATTTCCGATGCACCCCAATGCAATGATGATTGAAATGGAGAAGAAGACTGCAAGCTTATGGCTTCCAAGCCCGGTGGAGATATAGTAGGCGGGACCACCTGTAATATGTCCGGCATCATCCCGTGTACGGTAAACCTGAGCGAGAACAGCTTCGGCGAAAATGGTGGCCATCCCGAAAAACGCTGCAATCCACATCCAAAAAATCGCTCCAGGTCCCCCCATGGCAATGGCGGTAGCCGCACCTGCAAGATTGCCTGTTCCCACCTGAGCCGCTATGGCAGTGGCCACAGACTGAAACGAACTCATACCATGACTGTCAGCTCTTTTCCCCTTCAGGGACAGATCTCCGAACAGCATACGAACAGCCTGGCCGAACCTGCGGATCTGAACAAACCGCAACCGAAAAGTAAAATAGATACCTACACCACAAAGCAGCGGGATCAGGCAGTACATCCCCCAGATGAAACCATTGATGCTGGAAACCAGTTTTGTCAGCTCTTCCATTTTCCCTCCTCCAGGAAATCCGACGAATCACACCATCCAACAGAGAACCTCTCCCGCTGTCGAACCCGTCAATACACCGGACAAAAAAGATTATTTTTTTATCTTATATTGGATAAGCCTTTATAAAACTTAAGTAAACAGACAAAAAAAATAGAAAGTCCAAAAAAATCTTTGCATATCGAAAGCATTTTTTCTAACATACTGAAATAACATAGTATAAATAAAATTTACCAGCTTCAGAATTAGAACCTTGACGTCCATTCTTCTCGCCTTCATTATCCACTCATGACAAACCCCCTGCGTCATATTCCATACCTTGTTCTCTGCCTCGTACCCTTGCTTCTTTCTGGATGTCTGTTCGGCTCGGGAGGAGGAAAGGAAGGTATACTGCAACCTGCCAGTTCCGGTCAGGCCATACCCTATGTTGTGGATCTGAAGCTGGCAGAAGCCAGTCGCAAACCTGACAGTGCCACAACAGCCAGCACCAATGCTGAAAAAGACGGTCAGCCATCTGGTACAAGAACCAATGATCCTGATGGACTGCTTTCAGAACTGCGGGACAACAGTCAGCTTATCTGGCTGCAGAACGACCTTCCGGACAGTAAGGTGGCTCTGGAACGCAGGGTGCTTGAGGATGTGGAAACAGCCAAAAAAATCCTGCAATCCAATGGATACTATGATGGCACAGTCTCGCGGCGGATTGACTGGAACAGCAAACCTGTGTCCATAACCATCCGCCTCAGACCAAGACAGCAGTATGTCATTGGTTCGACCAGACTGCTTTATTCCGGCGCTCAGCCAGTGTCAGGTACTCCTCCCACAGAAGAAGACATCGCACGGCATGGCAAAAATTTCATGCTCAATGCCCCGAACGACCTGACTTCCTTTGGTCTTCCCAAGGGTATATCCGCCAAAGCCGATACAGTCCTCACTGCAGTGGATCAGGTTCTGAAAACCATGCACAATGAGGGCTACCCATTCGCCAGAGCAGGCGAATCTCACTATATCATTGACAGATCCACATCGACTCTGGATGCCGAAGTAACAATCGAGACGGGTCCTCTTCTGCGCATGGGCTTCGTCACGGTAAAGGAAACGGATTCCGGCACTTCTTCAGTCGGTACTGCCTATCTGAATCGACTGACTACCTGGACGCGTGGCCAATACTGGAACGAATCACTGCTGACCTCCTATCGGACTGCCCTGCAGGAAACAGGACTGTTCAGCGCCATTGTCATGAAGCCAGAGCTTCCAGACGTTACAGAAAAAGACTCTCCGGCAGCGATCTCAGGAAGCGGCCCACTTTCCGGACAGGAACAGCCCCAACAGGAGGCAGCGGCCCCTGCGGGCAATGAAATGAAGAGTTCCTCTCCTGAAAAAGGCTCGCCATCTTCCGAGAAAGCGGTTTCTTTTTCAGAAAATATTTTCCATGACCGTATCGTACCCGTTTCTCTGGATGTCCGTGACGCACCGCCACGAACGATCAGCGGTGGTATGCAATATTCAACAGATACGGGCTTTGGTGTGCGCGGTTCCTGGGAGCATCGCAATCTTCTGGGAAATGGTGAACAGTTGCGCATTGCTGCTCCCATTGCCCAAACTGAACAACGTCTGTCTGCGACTTTCCGAAAACCAGCATTTGGAGGAAAGAATCGAACGCTTGTAGGGGAAGCCGAGCTGATCAATGAAGAAACTGACGCCTACGACCAGACCGCTGCCTATGCTGCCGGAGGTATCGAACGCCGCTTTTCGGGTGACTGGCGTAACTGGTGGGGCAGCGCCCGTCTCTCCGTGGAAGGAGGACGTCTTGATGACAACATTCAGGGCAAGCAAAGCTACCTGCTTCTGGGCCTTCCTCTGGGACTGCGACGCGATACAACCGATGATCTGCTCAATCCCACCAGAGGGACACGTCTTACCCTTGCAGTTACCCCCTATACGGGTACCTATACCGGTCAGCTCCAGACACTCCGTACGCGTGTCGATGCCAGCGGATACTGGTCTCCTTTTTCTGGCAACCGTCTGGTGCTGGCGGGTCGCATGGCTGCCGGCAGCCTCATTGGCGAGAGTGTTTCCGACATCCCGGCTTCTCTCCGCTTCTATACGGGAGGAGGCGGGTCCGTACGCGGATACAAATATCAGTCCCTTGGGCCAAAGGACCGTGAAGGCGACCCTGTAGGAGGGCTCTCCTTCAATGATATCAGCCTTGAAGCGCGATTCAGGGTAACGGAACAGTTTGGTATCGTACCTTTCATAGATGGCGGAATGGTCTATGATCAGACGCTGCCTGAATGGGGACGTGATCTGGCATGGGGCGTAGGTATTGGCTTCCGCTACTATACCCTGATCGGCCCAATTCGGCTTGATATCGCCACACCGCTTCAGGACAGAGACGACAACAAGGCCTTTCAGATATACCTCAGCATCGGACAGGCATTCTGATGAACGAAGAACAGGAAACCTCTCCCAGACCATCACGGTCCATTCTCCTGCCGGGAATCAAATGGGTCGGCATTGGCATCGGCAGTCTGCTGGTCTTGCTCTGTGGCATACTGATGGCCGGGCTCCTCTGGTTGCGTACCGAAACAGGGGAAAAGTTTCTTCACGAGCTTGCCCTGTCGTCTCTGCAGGAAAATGGCATTACGGCATCATTCGCCTCATTTGAAGGTCCGTTGCCGGGAACGCTTCATGTGAAGGAACTGACACTGGCAGATGCCCAAGGGACCTGGTTTTCCCTTCAGGAAGGCATGTTCCATCTCTATCTGCCAGACCTGATACGCGGAAAGCTCACAATAGCAGAGCTCCGTCTGATTGCCCCGGAGCTGCACAGACTCCCCGAATCGCATGAACCACCGCTGCCCGAACCGGAATCCAATCCTCTGGCCATCCTGCAAAAGGAGAATCTGCAATCTCTCGGCAAAGGCATCCGTACGGTACTGGAGCATGTAACACTTGAAAAAATCCAGATTGAGAATCTGAAACTGGGTGCGGATCTCACAGGTTTCCCTCTTCTCCTTAACCTTACTGGCGGAGGGCCTCTGACCAGCCTTCATACCGACTTCAGCATTGAGTCGCCCCTCTTCGCCTCCATCCTTCCGGGATACGAAACAATCACCGCTCTTCCGCATAAGGAAGGGGAAAAGGAATCCGCGGAACAGTCCCCCTCTCCAACCGCCCTTCTGACAGGAACACTCATCTTGGGAAATGAAGGCTCCTGGCTCTCCCCCCTTACCGAATCTGGACGTATCCCTGATGCAGCGACCCTGATTGAGGCCGAGCTTTGTGGCATACCTTCTGAAACAGCAGTTTCTACCGCGTCCTCCAGCGACCGGAAGCTCACTTCTGCCTCAGAAAAAGAACGGATACGCCTCAACCTGCTGCTCTCACTACAGGACGCGGGAATTGCTGTCGAAACATTCAGACTGACCCTGCCAGGCGGAGAAGTCGCGGGCAACCATCTTGTCCTGCAGGAACAGCTTCTGGAAGGTACCCTTACGGCAACAAGCCGTGCACCTGCGACTCTGTTCAGTCTGTTTGCCCCTCAGGACGGAAAAAAAGCAGAAGCAGTTTCTCCCCTCCCCTTCACGGAAGCCAGTTTGCAGGGGACACTTTCGGGAAAGCCGGATGAGCCATTGCTGGACCTTCAGCTCCATCTTACGGATATCGCGGCTGCAAACACTGCCGTACATTCAGCCGTCAGCCCCTCTTTTGATCTGCATGCCAGCCTGAATCTGGCCGCGCAACATCTGCTTGAAACGCCCAGCCTGCAAGCCAGTGGCGAAATTTCTCTGAATCCCAGTCCGTTACATGACGCACAGCTTCCAGGGGCAGCACAGAAACAGAATCTTCCAGCAACAGCCCAAATTGCTGAGAAAGCCTCCAACGTCTCTGAAGCGAGCAGTCTTTCTGCTGATGCTGAGCCTCTGATTCTTCGTCTTGAGAAACTGGAGCTCTCCAGAACAGCCGATGCTCTGGAGCTGCAATCACTGCATCTGGAATCCAGGACTCTTGATCTGAACGGGAAAGCGCACATGACCGATACAGGGCAAATTGAATCGGAAGCCAGTCTTACCCTTTCCGGTCTGCAAGACTTTCTTGCCAGCCTAACGCCTTTTCTCCCGGATACCCTTCTGCATCAGTCACCATTGGATGAACTTGACGGCAATCTGGCTCTAAGCCTTCAGATCAAACGGGATAAGGAGGAAGAACCACTCAGGGGGACTGCCAGCCTTTCTCTGAACGCCATGCACTGGGGCATCCAACAGGCACAGGCCATGCTCGGAACAACGGCTTCACTGGACTCGACCTTCTCGATTCAATCCCAATCAGACGGTGCGACCGTCAGTGTGGAAAAACTGATCCTCACGTCTGCCAAGGCACACGGCAACGCCTCATTACACTTGGCAAAAGACGGGCATATCAAAGCCGATATGCTGCTTAAGCTGACCTCCATTGCAGAACTCGATGCAGGCCTTTCCGGCCCCGCAACCATTCAAACAACCATCGAAGGCGATTCAGACACACCAGCCGTCAGACTCCAGGTGTCCAGCCCAGACCTCGGTATGGGAACCGCGACACTGAAACAGTTCCAGCTTGCCCTTGAGACCCCCCGCTTGAACACCGATGCAGCCAAGGGACGTCTTCTTGTAACAGGCGCTGTAGAAGCCCCGTCACTCTCCCGCATACGAGGAGACAAATCCCTGAACCTCTCCTGTAACTGGAACCTTTCCAATGCATCCCTTGCGCTTGAAAACGTAGATATGAAACTCCCGGGAGCCAGTCTTGACGGTACACTTGAGACAACGCTGACAGAGCAACCTCAGCTCTCGGGAGTCCTTTCGCTCAACATCAGAAACTGGGCAGCACTGTCTGCGCTGGCAGGTACCCATCTGCAGGGAGATCCGGCCAGCATTCATTTGCGTGCAAAACGGGCGCAAACCCAGGATCTGAATCTGAGCTGGAGCTTTGGCAAACTTTCTGCTGATGGCTTTACACTGCGAGGACTAAAGGGAAGTGCCTCCATCACTGATCCTTTTGGACGAGCAGAAATTTCAGCCAAGGCAGAACTTGGTTCCGGCACCATTGCGGCAGGAGGTCTTGCCTGGAACAGAGGCCAGATCACTCTTTCTGGCAATCAAAAGACGCTTGATCTGAATGCCGCACTCAGTGGCAGGACCTCACTGGACCTGAAAGCGACGCTCTATCCTGCGGAATCCAGCCTTGAACTTTCCAGTCTGAACCTGCTGCACAAAAAGAATCGCAGCACCAGCGCCGGAATCAAACTGACCCGGCCGACTCGGATAGGCTTCAGGCGGGGGCTCTCTGTCAGCAGGCTTTCTCTGGCTGTAACCCCATCGGGAAGCATTACCGCTGACGGGAATCTGGGTTCGGGCATGAATTCCCTGGAAGCCAGCATCGAGCACTTTTCCCTGAAACTTCTGGAAACCTTTTCTTCAACCTCCACCCCCGACGGACTTCTGAACGGAAAACTGACTCTGAATGGACCGACAAGTCGCCCGCAAGGGAACATGGAACTGGCTCTGACCGAGCTTGGCTACCCTGACAGTGGACTGGCTCCCGTTTCTATCCATCTCAACGGACTTCTGAATGGCCCCAGACTCGATGTTGAAGCCATTATGGATGGCCTTGGAGAAACACCTGCCACAGGACGCCTCCAGCTGCCTCTCCGCTTTACTGCCGAGGGACTTCCGCAGCCAGTCATGGATCGTCAGATAGCAGGGACATTTCATTGGAGTGGGGAACTTGCGGCACTCTGGCAATTTGTTCCTCTGGCCAATACGGCTCTCCTTGGACGAGGTTCCATGGATGCGTCCGTATCCGGGACACTTGCCGATCCGCAGATTACAGCCTCGCTTACCCTAATCAAGGCAAGCTTCGAAAACATTCTGGCAGGCCTGCTCATTACCAACATCAATGCCGATGCGGAACTTCGCTCGCATGGCGACTCCACGCTTACAGTATCAGCAGAAGATGGAGCTGGAGGCAGCATAACCCTTGATGGAACCATCGGAACATTCTCTGACGGGTTTCCTCTTCAGCTGACAGGTCTCATTCACGATCTTGCCCCGCTGCATCGCAATGATCTGGACATCAATCTTTCTGGCGAAATTGCGATCACCGGCAAGTCCATAGCTCCGGATATCCATGCTGACCTCACCATCAACAAAGGACAGTACCGTATCCTGCAATCCTTCGGGACCGACATTCCAACTCTTGAAGTCGTTGAAGCCGGACAGCCTCTGCAATCCGCGACATCAAATACTTCAGGTCCGACCCTGGATGTACACGTTACCATTCCAAATCAGTTTTTTGTCCGTGGAGCCGGTCTGGACAGTGAATGGCAGGGGAAGCTGGGCATTACCGGGGCTGCAATCAATCCCATAATTACGGGCGTGCTTACCTCCGTTCGCGGGACCTTTGACCTGCTCGGCAAACAATTTACCCTGAGCAAGGGACAGGTTTCCTTCAGCGGAGGTACGCCCCCCAATCCTCTGCTTGATATTCAGGTTACCTATCAGGCATCCAATATTACGGCAGTAGCCGCAGTTGGTGGTACGGCTTCGTCTCCGGTTCTGTCCTTCACCAGTCAGCCTGCGCTTCCACAAGATGAAATCGTAGCCCAGATTCTGTTTGGTCGAAGTGCCAGCAGCCTTGGACGCATGGAGGCCATTCAGCTGGCCACAGAGCTGGCCTCTCTTGCAGGGTTCGGACGAGGCAAGGGAGGCGTGATGGGAGAATTGCGTGAATCCCTTGGCTTTGATGTCCTGCGTTTTGGCAGCATACAGGAGGGAGGACAGCCCAAACGTACCGCCAGCAAGGCTGGTCTTCTGCAGCCGGCTGCCAGCAATACCACAGGAGAGGCTGAATCCATCCCTGCACTGGAAGTGGGCAAATATATCACCGACGATATCTATGTGGGCCTTGAACAGGGGATGAGCGGCGATTCCACTGGGGTCCGGGTCGAAATTGAACTGACTCCCAGCCTGAATCTGCAGGGAAGTACAACCTCACAGGGGTCAGAAGTGGGCATCAACTGGAAAAAGGATTACTGACGGCAGGCCATGCGCACGCGGTATTGGAGTCTGCATACTCATTTTTCAGAAACAGATTCACCGTTTTTTCAAAAATGGTGCCAGCAGTGCCGTCAGAATGCCAAATACCGCAATCAGGGCAAATGACCAGCGCAGACTGGAAGCATGTGCAATAAGGCCAATAATGGGCGGACAGATCAGAAATCCGAGGAATCCGATTGTCGAAACGACAGCCAGCGCAATGCCTGGGTGCATGATTTTTGATTTTCCGGCCAGGCTGTAACAAATGGGCACGACCGCAGCCGTACCAAATCCGACCAGACCGAGTCCTGCAGTTGCTGTTCCAAGATAGGGAAACAGAACAGCCAGAAGAAGTCCCGATGCAATCAGCAGACCGCTGACCTCCAGAACACGAATGACACCAAAACGGGTTACCATGCCGTCAGCCATAAACCTGCCACAGACCATGGTGCACATATAGGCGATATAACCCATTCGGATAAGCTCGTGCCGCGGGTTGATGACAACCTCATAGTAAACGGCACTCCAGTCATACATGGCTCCCTCGCCAGCCATGCAGCCAAATGCAATAAGCCCAAGCAGCAGGACATAGGGATCAAGACGCCTTTCATGGTGCCCCGACGCCTCCCCAGAAACAGACCGATCGGAAGACGCCGTCAGATCACGCGGCAGTGTCCAGCGGAAAAAGGCGAACATGATGCACAGGCATACCACAAAAATGGTGCAGAAATGTCCGCGTGGCCCAATGTCAAAACCGGCAAACAGGGCTCCAATCAGACCGCCGATAAAACCTGCCAGACTCCACAAGCCATGAAAGGAGGCCATAATGCTGCGCCGGTACAGCTTCTCGACACCGACTGCCTGTGTATTGACAGAAATATTGTGGAGATTGGCCGCCATGCCAAAGAGAACAAGCAGGGCAAAGAGATGCCAGACTACGGAAACGAAACCAAGCGTTACCAGAATTCCAGAGTAAGCCAGAGCCGCAAGCAGCAGCATTCGGTGGCTTCCCAAACGGCTGACCAGATATCCTGATAAGGCCATACCGGCCATCTGCCCTGCCGGAATGGCAAACAGAACCCCTCCCAGTTCCGCCTCATTCAGTTGAAGAAGCTGTTTGATATCCGGGATACGGCTGGCCCAGCTGGCAAAAACCAGTCCCTGCAGGAAAAAGAAGGCTCCTACGGCAAGTCGATAGTATCCTCTGGCAGAATGCGGAAAAGAAAGGAACATTGTTACACCATCCTGTTTGTGCGGGGGGCAGTCGTATAGCAAAACGGCAGAGACGTCCAGTGGATTTTTCAGGGAATCAGTATGAAGTCCAAAGGGATGATGGTGCCTCCACATTGCGGGAAGCCGATGTTCCATACATAAAAGGCGGCTGATACATACCGGTGACTGGACCGTAGGGACAATTTTGGCTATCCCTCTATCATATGCTGTTTTCGGCTAACGGAAACCCGGTTGGATTGCCCATGCACGTTCTTCTTCTTGATCTTGGTATTGAGCTGCGCGGTGGTCAGCGCCAGGTCTACTATCTGGCCAGATATCTGGCAGAAGCACCAGACATTTCCGTACTGACTGCCTGTCCTGCCAATGGAGCACTGGCAGCACTTCTGCGCCGTGAAGGTCTTCCCCTTCTGCCACTCCCCGGCCACAGTCCTCTCAATCCTGCGCTGCTATGGACGTTGAAACGGGTTCTGGGCAACCTTGACGTTCTCCATACGCATGATGCCAACGCAGCGACTGTTGGTGCGCTCTGCAAGACATTCCATCCGGCCCTCTGCCTGATACACAGCCGCAGAGTATCCTATCCACTCCGGACAGGAGCCAGACTCTGGAAGTATCTGAAGGCCGATGCCTGTGCAGGCGTCAGTCAGGAAATTTCCGATGGAATGATCCGGGCAGGTCTGCCAGCCCATAAGGTATTCACCATCCACTCGGGAATTGATCCGAATCGCTATGCCCCAAAACGCCCGCGTTCCAATGCTCCATTTCTCTTTCAGAGCATAGGAGCCTGCACGCCTCAAAAGGGTTACAGTGTTCTCCTGCGTGCCATGCAAAACCTGCTTGCACTGCCCCTTCCTTCATGGAAAGTCCGTATTGTTGGAGATGGACCTCTGCGAACTCCGCTGCTGGAAGAAGCGCAGCAACTTGGTATTGCTGACCGTCTTTCCATGCCGGGATGGAAAGACAGCCGTGAGGTCCTGCCGGACTGTGATGCGCTGGTTGTCCCTTCCGTAGATGGTGAAGGCAGCAGTGGTGCAATCAAGGAGGGCTGGGTAACGGGTGTTCCCGTAATCTGTTCCAGCCTCTTGTCCAATACCGAGCTGGTACAGGATGGCCATAATGGCCTGACTGCAGCTGTCGGAGATCCACAGGCGCTTGCTGACGCCATGCGCCGCTGCCTGCTTGATGCACCGCTCCGCGATCAGCTGGTTTCTGCCGGAAGCCGGTCTGTTCTCGAATTTACGGACAAGCGTATGGCATCCGCCTATCTCGAGCTCTACAGGCGACTCAGAAAAGGCTGAAAAAAAGCCCTCATGGAAAAGAAAATTCCATGAGGGCGAACAATACCATTCTGCAATCTAGGCTCGTTCATACCCCGGAAGCACGATTGAGGAAGCCTGACTCTGTCCCTGCCCCTTGGGGCAGGCACTCTGCAATACGCAGATTTCACAGCCGCCCTTGAAAGGATAATGGGTTACAACAGCATATTTCCGGGACAGGACAGGGTCCCTATCATTCCGATAGGGTACACCTTCAGCTTCAAGCGCCTCGCGCAAGGCGGCCGTAGGCTTGGGAGCCGGCGCACATCCGGCGTCCTCAATCTGAGGAATGGCCTCATGGACTGCCGCCATGCACATGGTCTGGGCAAGTGCATTATACATGTAGGATGTTGACGGAGACTCGCTCCACAAGGCATCCACCGCATCTTCCACCGGTTTCTCCAGCCATACAAGCAGATATTTGATCTTGCCGGTATCAAGGATCTTCACCTTCAGCTGCGGCAACCATTCATCCCAGAGCTTCATCAAACGCTCCATGGTTTCTCCACCAATACGCGTCTCCTGGCTCACGTTCATGAACAATTCCATATCAAACCAGGGTTTGCTTTCAACACTTTCCGACGTGAACACAGTCATGCAAGCTCCAGACGGCCGAAAGGCACTGTTGCGACAGACAAGAATTCTGCCCGGTTACAAAAAAACGCAATCCTTTGATTCGAGAAACAAACTTTACTTCAGAGTATGTCTTTTCTACAATAGAAAAATCATGAATCGAAACAGATTCGATCATAAGGAGGCAGAATGAGTCAATATCCCAACCGGGTACGCTATGAATACGAAATGGATCCGGAAACCCGCCTGCGCTATAGCCATGGCGTATGGGGTGGTATCAATCCGCAGGGAGAGATTGAAATCAGCTTTTATCTTGAAAGCGACAAGCTGCCTCCCTACTCGGAACGACTGATTGCTCCAGATGGGAGCTTTGGTGAAGAAAGCGCCCCGTTTAGTGAAGAAGAAAGAGTCATTACCAGACATATTCATTCTCGTGTCATCATGAATTATCACACGGCACGAGCCATGCTTGAATGGCTGGAAGACAAGATTGCCGCAATTGAGGCAGAAGCAGGCGCCAGCGCCCTGAGCTTTGATGACACGGGATTTCACCACCAGTAACAGACTCCGCTGAAACACGCCCGAGACATCAGCTGACGCCTTCTGCCTGCCGCAATGAATGCCTTGCCGAGGTTCAGGGGATCACAGCCGTTGCTTCCTTTTCCTGGCTTCTTCTCTTCCTGTTTCTCTGTCATGGGAACCGCACTGCCGCACTATTTTTTCTAAAAACCTTGAGGCAGACACCAACAGCTCGTGGCCGAGGTTCAGATAACAGGTTCCCCATACTTATCCGCATAAAAGTCTAAGCATATTATCCAGCTTCAGGTTCAATATGAACGGCGACAGGTTCTCTTCTGCAAGGGAATCTGTCGCCGTTCCCCATGCGGCAAGAGCATGGCTTTGGAATGGACCATTCTGATGGGTTCAAAAGGCTTACAGAGCTATCGGAGGAAAAGGATTCTGCTGATGCGCAAGCGAACCTGAAAAGGACCTGCCATCTGGGACAGAGTGAAGGAGAACTTCCCCCTCATGTTGGGAAAACAGTATTTCGGCATGAGTCCCGCAACCGGCTCAATGACCGGAAGGATCGCACACCGGCTCTGCTGTCTGCTGCCGCCTTTTTCGGGATCTGGATTGTGGAAGTGCGGACCAGGTTGCCCGAACCAGCTCCACCAGTTCATCCTCATCATCCAGATAATCAATCCGATAATACGGCTTTCCCCCTTCAGTAAGAACGACTTCCTCAAGGAATCTGCCGAGCAGCCTTTTCCCCGGCTCCGTAGGCTTGAGATACAGGCAATCATCTCGGATCAGCCCAATACTCTTTCCATTACAATAAAGGCCATAATCCCCAAAAAGATTGACGAACTCTATCGTTCCGGCACGATTCAGCCGTGCGCATACAAAACGGACAAATTCCTGACTGGATGCCATGGGCTTCTGCTCTCTTTGTCTTTTTAGTCAGAATCGGCAGCACTAGCGAACCACTCTGCGAATCTTTATCAACCTGCGATTCCAGTATTCCTGAACAAGATTATCTTCCCGAATGCGCTTACCGGAGCTGGGGCTATGCACGAAATTGCCGCCTCCAGTATAAAGTGCCGTATGAAGCCCCGTGCGTCCCTGTCTGGTCCGAAAGACCAGAATGTCTCCAGGCCTCATGGCCCCTCGACTCACACCGAAACCGGCATTGGCCTGATCATCGGTAACTCGCGGCACATTGATACCATGTTGCCTGTAGGCCCACCAAATAAGCCCGGAACAATCAAAACCTCGTGGCGTTGTTCCGCCAAGTCGATAGCGTACTCCGATCTGGGATCTGGCTGTCTGGGCGACTCTTGCTCCAAGAGAACTGTCCCGACTTCCTCCTGCAGACCAGTCAGGGACGCCAATAATCGTGGGAGCACAACCAGCCAGGAACACGACAGCACACAAGGCCAGAACACGAAGCCAGGCGGCAGCTTTCCATCTGCCCTGTACTGTGGAACAAGAAGAATGCTCAGGAAGAGTTACCATGCAACAACCCTATATCAGAGAAGGGGCGGCTGCCAAGCATGGGCCGCCCGGTACCATAACAATCTGGTCCGGAGTACACTTCCAGATTGCAGTATCTTCTTCCACCGCCCAAACCTACAGGAATCTCATCTGATCCATACCCAAACAGGAGCCATCCGCAGATTCAGGGACACGAAGTCAACGCCCCGCTTCATTCCACAGCGTATCTCTGGAAACGTGATGACCTAATTTTCCTGAGGGGCATAAGACTCTTTTTCCTGTACCCGGTTCCCGGCACGATTTCTCATTCGCTCAAGTTTCTTGAGATGAATTTCCAGACACGTCAGAGCTGCTGGTGTCACCCCGGAAATACGCCCGGCCTGTCCCAGAGTTCTGGGCCGTACGGTCTCCAGTTTTTCTACGATTTCTCGAGACAGCCCGGAAACATCCCCATATGAGATATCAGGCGGGAGGAGCGTTTCTTCCTGCCTGGCCGAACGCAGCACAAGTTCTTCCTGCCGAGCCAGATAACCGGCATACTTGACTGTCGTTTCAGCTTCTGAACGAACCTCCTCCGGGAAATCCATCAGCCCCGGATAAAAACGTTCCAGCCTTTCCAGCGTGATTGCAGGACGCCGCAGAATCTCTTCCAGCGTCAGTGCCTTACCCGGTACAGATTCCCCCAGCTCTATAAAAATATCACGAGCCACAGCATCTGGTGCAATACGAACATGCTGAAGGAGCTCAAGCAGTCTGGCAAGTTCTTTCTGCTTGGCCTGAAAAACTGCCCACTGATGATCTCCCACCAGTCCCAGCTCTCTGCCCAGGGGCGTCAGACGAGCATCAGCATTGGCTTCGCGCAGAAGGAGACGATACTCAGCTCTGGAAGTAAACATGCGATAAGGTTCCCTGGTTCCTCGCGTGACAAGGTCATCAACCAGAACAGCCATATAGGCCCTGTCACGCCCGGGAAGAAAGGCAGACCGCCCCGTAAGCCTGCATCCGACATTGATGGCAGCCCACAAGCCCTGCGCGGCCGCTTCTTCATAGCCGGACGTCCCGTTAATCTGCCCCGCGAGCCACAGGCCGGGCAGAACCTTTGTCTCCAGCGTGGGCTCAAGCTGAACAGGATCAGCATAGTCATATTCTATGGCATATCCCGGACGAACCATACGTGCATGTTCCAGTCCCGGGATTGTGGCAATCATGGCCAGCTGTACATCCAGAGGCAGACTTGTGGAAATGCCGTTGGCATAACATTCCTGTCCGTTCAGTCCCTCCGGTTCAATGAAAATATGATGCCGATCCCTGTCAGGGAAGCGGGCTATCTTATCCTCCACAGAAGGACAGTAACGAGCACCGGTACCCTCAATGACGCCAGTGAACAGAGGCGAGCGGTCCATACCCGCACGAATGACATCGTGCGTGGCCTCATTGGTCCAGGTTACATGACAGGAAACCTGAGGCTGACCGGGGCGCGGTCCATGAAAACTGAAGGCAGGTGCCG
This sequence comes from uncultured Desulfovibrio sp., assembly GCA_946490455.1. Lineage (GTDB taxonomy): Bacteria > Desulfobacterota > Desulfovibrionia > Desulfovibrionales > Desulfovibrionaceae > Bilophila. Next base: position 17,523 of record CAMLXE010000007.1, read on the forward strand.
GGGTATCTCCGGGCTGTTCCTCCATCCGGGAAAAATCAATGGAAGATCGAAGCAGGCGCGGTGTGGTGCCAGTCTTGAGCCGCCCAAGCCGTAACCCATGCGCCTGAAGCGATGCAGACAAACCTGACGCCGCGGCATCACCAAGCCGTCCTCCCGCAAAATGATGCAGCCCGATATGAATAAGCCCCCGCAAAAAGGTTCCTGTAGTCAGAATGACATGCGGCGCAGCAAATTCCTGACCAAGCTCAGTCCGGACGCCGCTTGCATGTCCCCTGTCACTCAGGATCTCTGCAACAGTATCCTGCCAGATTGTAACATTGGGTTCAGCAAACAGAGAGGCCTTGACCACGCTCATATAGGCCTCCCGGTCAATCTGAGCCCGGGTCGCGCGTACGGCAGGTCCCTTGCTGGCATTCAGCGTTCGGAACTGAATACCGGCCGCATCAGCCCAAATGCCCATCATGCCACCGAGCGCATCAATTTCACGAACCATGTGCCCCTTTGCCAGTCCCCCAATGGCAGGATTGCAGGAAAGGTGGCCAATACGGTCCACGTTGCCTGTTACCAGCAGCACACGCAATCCCATACGGGACAGCGCCATGGTTGCCTCACAGCCGGCATGCCCAGCTCCCACTACAATACAATCAAACATAGCAAGCCCATAAAAAAGTTACTGTTCTCTGGCAGTCCTCTAACGGAATCATTCAAAGGAAACTAGCCCGAAGCCCACGGAATTGGCAAGATTGGCTCTCTGTACCATTTTATTGACAAAGATTTTCAAAATCATTAATCTCAGTCCCTGTTCAAGTCAATCGTCTTCCCAGGCGGGAAAACCAGCAGCATGAAAAACAGGCCGATCATAGAATGCCATTCATGCTCAACCCCAGAATTGACGTCAGCCTCCAGCAAGGGGGAAGCGT
>CAMLXE010000008.1 GCA_946490455.1 uncultured Desulfovibrio sp.
AAACCGTTCAAGCTGTGCCTCAAATTCCGGATAATCTACTGGAAGATCCAGAAACTGATGCAGACAGACAACATTCAGGTTGCTGTCCAACCCCAAGGTAGCCTTACCTGTTTCCTGTCCCAAAAAATTTCCAGCAAGAAGCTGCTGATACAGGGATTCCCTGTTGGCTGAAGGCACAGGTCCAACTTCACCAATAAAGGCAAAGACATTTTCATCCACTTCAAAATCTACGGCATCATCATCAAAAATGATGCGACAGACATTATCCTCATTCAGAGAGACCTCTATTCCAAGCACCTGACCAAGTCTGTTCACCAATTCATGTGCAGTCATTATTTCCCTCTTTCATACTCTGTTTAATGCAACATCCATTCCAGGCATCCGAACAAGTCTATCCAACAGGACATGAACGGGCATCGTCTGACTTTTATACATTACTCACACATAATTATGTATATAGTTCTTGTCAGTGAATGTCATCATGATTTTCAGAGCCGAGCAGGATACGCTCTGGTTTTCTCGCACAGATCTCCCTGTAATTAGCGAATATACAAAAACAAATAGAAATGACTCTGCTCTGTCATTCCTGTATGTGTCCGCCTTTGTCTTCCGAATACCATTTTCTGAGGCTCTTGGCGCAAATAAAAAAGCCTATCCCAATCTGCACGGCGTATTGTCACAAGGGCCCCATCGTTTGCATATGACAACGGAATTTATGCCAACCCAAAAGGCGCCGAAGCCGGCGCCTTTTTGGTATCCGGGATACTCCCGGCTTATCTGCAATATGCCTTGTCTGTGCAGAGACTAGTCCTGCATGTCATCAGCAGGATAGAGGTAGGGGCCATAGTAAATGGCCGCATCATCCAATTCCTCTTCAATACGCAGGAGCTGGTTGTACTTGGCAAGGCGATCACTCCGGCTCAGAGAACCGGTCTTGATCTGTCCGGCATTGACACCTACGGCAAGATCAGCAATGAAGCTGTCCTCGGTTTCACCAGAACGATGGGACACAACTGTGGTGTAGGCATTTTCCTTGGCAATGCTGATGGCATCCAGCGTTTCGGTAAGTGTACCGATCTGGTTCACCTTGATCAGGATGGAATTGGCAATACCGGCCTCAATGCCTTCACTCAGGATATCGGGGTTTGTCACAAAAAGGTCGTCACCCACGAGCTGGAGCGAACCGCCGAGACGATCGGTCATCTGGCGCCAGCCATCCCAGTCGTCTTCGGCCAGACCGTCCTCGATGGAGAGAAGAGGATACTTGCTGGCAAATTCACCCAGCCAATCAATCATTTCCGAAGAGGTGAGCGGATTCTTCAGTTCGCTCAGCACATACTTCCCATCCTTGTGGAATTCGGAAGCGGCAGCATCAATGGCGAGCATGACTTCGGAACCGGGATTGTAACCGCTTTCTTCAATGGCCTTGATGATGTACTGGAACGCCTCATCATGATTTTTCAGGTTGGGAGCAAAGCCTCCCTCATCGCCCACGCTCGTGATGTGACCGTCTGCGGCCAGAATGGTCTTCAGAGTATGGAAAATTTCGGCACCCATACGCACGGCATCCCGGAAGGACTGGGCGCCTACAGGCATGATCATGAATTCCTGAATGTCCAGGTTGTTGGGAGCATGAGCGCCGCCATTGACGATATTCATCATGGGAACAGGCAACATCTTGGCATTCACGCCACCAAGGTACTGGTAAAGCGGCAGTCCGATGGATTCTGCGGCAGCGCGAGCTGTGGCAAGCGAAACGCCCAGCATGGCATTGGCGCCCAGACGGGACTTGTTGTCGGTGCCATCAAGGTCAATAAGGGTGTTATCCACCTCGACCTGACGCAGAGCATCCAGGCCAATAACGGCCTCGGCGATTTCACCGTTAACGTTTTCCACGGCCTTGCTCACGCCTTTCCCACTGTAACGGGTCTTATCCCCGTCACGCAGTTCAAGTGCTTCTCTGGTTCCGGTAGAGGCCCCGGAAGGCACGGCAGCACGACCGACATGACCGGATTCAAGGGAAACTTCAACCTCAACAGTAGGATTGCCACGAGAATCAAGTATTTCGCGGGCCCAGACGGAAGCGATTGTACTCATGCGTTTCTCCATTCTGCCCCTATAGGATAGAAATCCGGCGGGAGCAGGGGCTCCTTCCCGACACGGCTCTTTCGTACAGCAGAAAAGCTGTGCATAGCATGAAGCACAGCCCCCCGCAAGAGCTGGCTCAGTTGAAAACCAGCAGTAAAATCGCTGCAAAAGCGCGAATTATGATACGGACAACGGTAAATGTAGCCGACAATGAAAATGATGTTGCAGAATTGACATGTTCTGCACCCTGACAGATGTCGGGATTCCATCCTGATTCATGCTGCTTTTCATGGCTGCTGCATTTACAGGATATATTTCTCCTGTTATACTAATGTGTTATATATTCAATCCGGAGTTGTTCGTTACAACTCAGACATTTTGGGGAATTCCATTCTTCAGTTTTTATCAGTTGCTATGGCTGCATAAATTTTCAGCAACAACCTTCCCCTTACCAGTCCTATCTGAACATTCTGAAATGGCCTATTGTCAGACTGGAGCCACATCAGATTGCGGCACAAGAAAAAGAGAAATCGCGCTTCGTGCAGGCCACATGGCACTTTCTCACACGAGACATCCATTGGAAAAATGCGATCTCCTTAAACTCAGATACTTCCTCAATGCGTATCCGGAGAGACTGTTTCCGGGGCTCCAGTCAGACGGAGCTTTTACATTGTCCAGATCTGCCCCCATTCGCTCCTTTTGCATAATCCCTCGGTGTTCCCTGCAACACAGGCTTACAACAGAGCCAAACTGGACAAGTTCCACCTGTTCATGGCAGACAACATGTTCATGGACAAAATGTCGTCACCATAACTGCCTGCATCACCACACCCGTCGTGCCCAGACTGACAGGGCATACTTTTGAGCATTGACATGCTGTACGGCAACTTTCTGCGCAATCCATAACTGGAACAGACTGGTTTCCCTTCCTCCATCTTCCAGCCCATCGCAGGTACGAGGACCCCATGAATCCCTGTTTCGAATACACAGAAACGGAACTGGCCTGCCTCTGCAAGAAAGACAAGGCACTGGCCAAAGTCATTGAAGAAGTTGGCCCCATACACCGAGAAATTATTCCGGATCTGTTCATGGCACTTGTGCATGCCATTATTGGACAACAGATTTCCATGAAAGCACAAAAGACCGTATGGGAACGCATCCAGACTGCACTTGCACCGCTGACGCCGGAACACCTGCTCTCCCTGTCATCGGACGCTCTTCGCTCTTGCGGACTTTCTGAAAGGAAAGCGCTCTACATCCGGGAAATCGCCCTTGCCATTGTCCATGACGAACTGAAGCTGGATGAACTGCATGCTCTGAACGATGACGAGGTCCGTACCAGACTGAGCTCTCTGCGCGGCATTGGCATATGGACCGCAGAAATGCTGATGATTTTTTCCATGCAGCGCAAGAACATTCTGAGCCGGGATGATCTGGCCATTCAGCGCGGTCTCAGGATGCTGTACAGACATCGGAAAATTACCCCAGCCATGTTTGATCGATACCGAAAACGCTATTCACCCTATGCAAGCCTCGCCAGTCTCTACCTCTGGGCGCTGGCTGGAGGGGCCTGCAAAGGCTATACGGATCCAGGCGAACGTACACATCGTGCAGAACGGAGCAACAGGAAAAAGGAATGCCGTACTTCATCTCTCACTACGCGTCTCCCGTAGGTGATATTACCTTATGCGCCAGAGACAACGCGCTCATCGGCCTGTGGATCGAAGGGCAGAGCCACTTCATGGAAACAATCGAAGATGAGACGGCAGAAACATCGGATCACCCTGTTCTTATGGCTGGCAGGGAATGGCTTGAAGCCTATTTTACAGGAAGGTGTCCCTCACCACTAACCCTTCCTCTTTCCCTGGAAGGCAGTCCCTTTCGACAGGCTGTCTGGCAGCTTTTGCTCACCATTCCTTATGGAGCATGGACAACCTACGGACAGCTCGCGCGCCGTCTTGCTGCACAGTCAGGCAAAAAAACGATGTCTGCACAGGCTGTTGGCGGCGCTGTAGGGCATAATCCCCTGTCCATCATTATCCCCTGCCATCGAGTCATAGGCAGCAACGGCAGTCTGACCGGCTATGCCGGAGGCCTCCACATCAAGCAATGGCTTCTTGAACACGAGGGGGCGGATCTCTCGGGCTGCTTTATGCCGACAAACAGATTTTCCTGTCGGAAATGATTGTTAAGTCTCTAGGACACCATCTTGCGCCACACCTGCTCCCTTTTCCAGAAACACCTATCTGATATGCAACGGTATCTTTCTGCCTGAATATGCCGCTTGTATGAATAGGACTCATACGACAGCAGACGTTACAGAAAAGATGCCACGTTAGACATGACGTCTGAAATGATCTTTATACTCCTCTCTGTATCCTGCCGAAAGGGCTCCCGTTCGGGAAGTCCTCCATGGCATACAGAAAAGACACGCTTTCTGCATGAGAGGCAAAAGAACAGGAGCCATTCGGATAGAAAATCAGAGAGTGCGTTCCAGCGTGTAGGTGGGCTGTCTGCCATACCCTTCCACGCTGATACGATAGGTCTTATCGTTCACACAACCGATTTCCAGGATGGAAAACTGATTGTCGACCTTCAGGTCACGTCCATTGGCCTGACTGGTTGCGCTCCAAGGACGAGTATCGTTGACTCCCACGTTTCCATTCAGCACAACATAATGAATTCCCTTGATATTGGCATAGCCACCCTGATGATCGTGTCCCGAAATGACGGCCAGAACGCGACCGCTTTCTTCGAGCAGAGCCCGAACGGCAGAAGCATTCTTGATATTGTGATCCTGTTCGTCCACACGATCCAGAGTCTGATGCGAGAAGACCACCACAGGATTGGAAGTGTTGCGAAGATCTTCCTTCAACCATGCCATTTCCTGAGGAGGAATAATGGTATCCGTCCAGGTCCAGAAAGTATCTTCTGGAGTGTTCATATCATAGGGGCGGAATCCCTTGGGGGTATAGTCTGCATCAAGAACGATGAAATGGATGCCGTTTGCATCCCACGAATACCATGTTTTCCCCTGCTGAATTCCGGTATTGCTTACATTCTTGAGGAAGACATCACGCTTCATGTTGTCGAAATCATGATTGCCCAGCACATGGTAATGAGGGCAGGAAGCCGAAGTAAAGATGGACTCTATTTTTTTGAGATTGGTCACAGGATCCGTTCCCTTGGCCAGCGTGTCCACAAAGTCGCCCAGTTCGATGACAAAAGCAGGCTTTTCGGCCTTCATCCGGTCCATAAAAGTCTGCATCTTATCAAGAGCAGCGGAATAGATGCGCGTATCACTGTCGGCTTTGGTCGTCTGATGCATATCGGTGATGATGCCGGCACGCAACAGAGGAGAAGCCCCATCGGCAGCAAGTGCAGAGGAAGCTGTATGCAAAACGCCCATGCCTGCGGCGGCAACACCGAGTTTCAGAATATCACGACGATTCATTGTATGTGCCATCTTGTTTTCCTCCTTATTCTGTCGTCTCGCGACGAAACAGAACATAGAAGCAAGAAATGGCACGTCTGTGTCGATTGCATCACAATATGCCAAAAAGACAAGATACCAAGTTCCTGAAAGTTTTTTGAGCGATCTTTCCGGAGTCTTTTTGACTGTCCTTTTGAATCCTTCACCTACCCTCAGAATCATGGATACATAAGGACAATTCCGAGAGGCATAAGGCTTGCTTTCCAGACCGTTCCATTTTTCAGAAAATTTCCGTCCATTTTACATTCCTTCATAAAAAATCATGATATTCCTCATGGATAGATTGATTTTATCGAAATGTTTCCAAATTATTATGGTACGGATGCAGAAGCCATTGATTTCCAGGCCGTCATTTTTCTCGAAGAGTATTCCGAATTCTCCATTGGATTGACTGCGAGCTGACTCCACTCAAAATATTCCTTTGCTTCCAGTGAATTATATCAATATACCATCAGACATATCCAAAACCATATGTAAAAACCAGATAGTTCCAAACGGTATCTGGTCCAACAATCTGATAAGGTCTGATTCGTACTTTATGGCTCTGCCCTTGCTTCTGCACTTTCAATTTTTCAGTATCAGTCGTGACAGACAGCAGTCTGTCACTCCAAAACGATCTCCTGCCAATCAGGACTCTCAGTATCAGTGTGTCCTTCCAGGAGTAGGCTCCAGTCGCAGTACAACTGCATCATTCACACATCTTTTCTTGCATGATCAATCTTGCTTCTTCAAAATGGCTTGACGAATGTGATAAATTGTACAAAAGTGGAGGTGCATTCGGATGCTGTTCAAGAATCTTTTTATCGTTCAGAACAGACAGGTTGTCTGCCTATGAATCAGGGTAAAGGAGTACCGCATGTCGGCTTATCAGGATATTTGCTCCAAAATTTCACAATTTCAGTCTCATGAAGAAGATTACCGCATGGCAGCATATGTTCAGTTGCTGACCTTTGTGGAACTCTTTGAATTCTCCATCGGCGCTCCTGCCGGCAAGGATCTTGTCGGCTTCCTCAAGATCGATGAAAAAGGTGTCCCCCTGCTCAACCAGGATGAGCCACTCCATATCCATGACAAGAAAGTCCTCGCGGCTGTCTGTGTGTACACCCAGGACAGAAGACACCGTGTGTATATTCCCATAGCCATTCGGCCTACATCCCGCCAGGACTGCTATATTGAAATTGGCTACAGTACGATGGAATCCAAAGAATTTTATGCCAATTTCTCCTACGGTGCCATTGGCGTGAAAAGTATCCATCGGGAAAATCCTCTGGACTATCTGGAAAAACTGTTCATGGATATGGTCAGTTTCGCACCTTTCAAGGTTTCTGATCCTAAAAACGCTATCGCCTGATTCTCTCCATGAGGCTGCATCTCCATGCGTGCAGCATGCCATAACGAGTACAGACATTATAAGGATATCAAAAAAGTGGCGGATTGCCTTCCATGGAAGGCAATCCGCCACTTTTTACGGGATCAGCTCAGCCATCAGCAACGGTGCATTACAAAAGCTGCAAATCCAGTACCTCTTATTGCATTACGCATCTCAAAAAGATCTGACAAAAGGGCTCAGTATCCTTGATGACATGATGGCAGACGCGGCAGTGCCCGTGTCTGATCAACTCGGCAGGTCAGCCAGTATTTCTTTCAGAAAATGAACCGTACGCAGAATCTCCTCGGGATCTCCCAGTTCCACGAGCCACCACTCACAGGGAGTTTCCGCCAATGTGCGAATTCTCTTCTCAAGACAGTTTCTATCCTTCGGCGCATGGTGGAGGAACTTTCCGGACATGGGATCTGGCAACTCAATATCATAGATATGGGCACTTCTCAGCCACGGAGCTACAGTCCGAATATAGTCTGGAGCAGTGATCTCGCCATCCAGTACGCAGGGTGAGGCTGCGGCATGGCCTATATCAATAGTTGCCGAAGCCCCAGTCTGCTCAAGGATATAGCGAAAGGCGCCAGGTGTATTGACAAGGCCATACGTCAGATTCTCCAGACAGACTTCAATGCCAAGTCCGCGAGCGTGAGCGACCAGATCCGTCAGGAAGGCAACAGCATGCTCCAGACTCATCTTCTCAGGTTCCCGACGATAGCCGAGGCAAAGATGGGTAATAACCGCTTTTCCACCGATTTCATGCAGAAAGTCGAGACAATACTTCAGATAGCTTGCCGAAGCCACAGCAAACTGCCGATCACGATGTGCCAGTTCTACTCTGCGAAGCTGAAAATGGTAGCGAATTTCAACATCGGAAGCAGCCAGTTCACGCATAACAGGCTTTTCTTTTTCCAGGGCCACATGATCCTCTGCCCAAATGGTGTATTCAATGCCATCCAGTCCATGAGTCCTGACAAAGGCAAGCAATTCTTCTGGGGAGCGGCTATAGCGCGTACTCAGAGCTATTTTGGGGTGTTTCATGCTGTTTTCTCTATCTTTCCTGCATCGTTTTGGTCTGTTCAAGGAATTCAGGTCCGGGTCCCATACTCCCAACCCTTTCTTTTCTGTCACAGACAGTGTGTCTCAAATCCTATCGGTTGTCATGACCCTGTTCAACAGGAAGATACTCCACTCGATGCACTTCCTGCAGCCAGACAATATTTTCATATAAAAAATGAGTTATATCTATTCAGGAAGCAAGATACGTTCCTGTAATCTTCCTCTGACTGCCTCCCGTATTTCCTGCCACCCGGCCCTCAAGCCTGCTTCAAATAATCCGCTTGCGAATCCGGCTGGCCAAAAAATCGACCATGGCCACAAAGGCCAGTATGAGCAGGATGATGGTGGTCATTTCCTGATAGCGGAACAGACGCATGCTGGTAATCAGTTCAAAACCCAGTCCACCGGCTCCCACAATGCCGAGGACCGTGGAAGAACGGAAGTTCATTTCCCAGCGGAACAGGCAAAGTGACACAAATTCTGGCAAGATCTGAGGGACAATGGCATAGGCAAAGATCTGTTTTGATCTGGCCCCAGTGGCAGTCAGTGCTTCCAGAGGACCCGGATCCACATTTTCGATGGAATCAGCAAGAAACTTGCCGAGCATCCCAGTCGAATGAAAGGCAACGGCAAGGACACCGGGAAAAGGACCAAGACCTACTGAGGCAACAAAAATGAGTGCCATGACCATTTCTGGAATAGCGCGCAGGAGATTGAGAATCTGTCGGCCCAATACATAGGTAAGTCTGTTCGGCGTAACATTCTTGGCGGCAAGGATTCCCAGAGGGATGGAGAGCAGAACACCCAGCGTAGTTCCCCAGATGGAAATCTGCACGGTTTCGACAGCAGGATCAATGAGCTTGGGCAGAACATCCAATCGAGGAGGAAACATACGCGAAAAGATATCTCCAACCCCCTGAAGCCCTTCTATAAGGGTATAGAGATTGAGTCGAGTCCCCTCGGCACTCCACCAGTATATTCCCAGAATGACCACAGCCCAGACCAGACATCGCAGTTTTCCAGTCGTTGTGGCCGATGAAGAAGACACATGGATAAGCCGACGAGAGGCAGATCTACTGTTCATCAGGGACCTCCCCGTACAGAGCATGCAACATATCCCGGTCAATGGCCTCCATGGTAGAATCAAAGACAAGAGCCCCATCTTTCATGCCCAGCACTCGTGTTCCGAATTCTTTGGCAAGCTGCATGTTATGCAGGCTGACAATCACGGTGATCCCGTCCTGTTCGTTAATGGTTCTGAGAATCTGGAGCACATGTCTGGCTGAACGGGGATCAAGACTGGAAACAGGTTCATCTGCAAGGATGATCTCCGGCTGCTGAGCCAGAGCTCTGGCTATTCCTACCCGCTGCTGCTGGCCACCACTCAGCCTGTCGGCCCTGCTGTCCGCCTTATCTGCAAGTCCCACACGTTCAAGGCAATGCCGAGCCAGAGCGACATCCTGTTCCGGGAAGAAGCGCAGCACACTTGAAATCGTCCCACAGTGGGCCAGTCTGCCACACAGAACATTCTGGAGAACGCTCAGACGTCTCACCAGATTATACTGCTGAAAGATCATGCCCGTCTTCTCTCGAATGGTCTTGAGTTCCTCTGGAACGGCAACGGAAAGTCCACCTACGAAGACACTCCCCGAAGAAGGGGATACGAGTCCGTTCAGGCAGCGGAGCAAGGTGGACTTCCCTGCTCCGCTGGCACCAAGCAGCGTTACAAAGGCACCTTTCTCCACATCGAGACTGATGTGAGAAAGAGCTGAAACCGGACCGGCCGGCGTTTCAAACGTCCGGCACAGGTCACGGATGGAAATGGCTTTTGTCATGGCACTACTTGGTCAGGTCAATATTCAGGATATGCACAGTTTCACGCAGGCTGTCCCAATCAGCATCCGTAGCAGGCTGATACTTTTCAATTTTTCTCAGAAAATCCTTAAGTTCCGGACAAGTATCAAGGCTGATACTGAACATGGCATCCCGAACCTTCTGCTTCAGGTCTTCGGGAAGATCCTTACGGTAGCACCAGGCAGAACCGGGGAAGGGATCAGACTTGTGGATAATCTTGAACTGATCGGCAGGAACGGTACCGCGATCAAGGAATGCTTCAAAATTGAAATTCATGACGGCACCGGCATCCACACGCTTGTGCGCCACAGCAAGTGCCACCTGATCATGGCTGCCAAGATATGTCGTCTCCGTCAGATCCTTGTCAGGATCAACCCCATTCTTCAGCATATTCATGCGAGGGATCAGATTGCCACCCGTGGAAGCAGGATCTACAAAACCGAAGGAATGTCCCTTCAGGTCCTTGATATCATTTATGTCACTATCGGCACGAGTGATGATGTACCCTGTGTACATGGATCCGGCACCCTTGCGGTATTCTTTGGCAAAGGCTTCGGCACCAGCCTTATCGGAAGCAAGGACATACGACAGAGGGCCAAAGCTTGCCACATCAATCTTACCGGCACGCATGGCCTCTATGACCCCAGTATAATCCGTAGCGAGGAAAAGTTCTGTCTGAATACCTGTATGTTTCTGAATATAATCAATGATATGCTGATACCGTTCGCGGGTGACCTCAATGTTCTCGCCAGGAGTAGCCCCAATCCTCAGGACCTTCTCCGCAGAGGCAGTCACGCTCGTTCCAGTGACAATAAGACCTGCCAGCAGGACACCCAAAAACAGTTTTCCAAGGGAGGTGAAAGTCTTCATCCTGATTGCTCCATAACATAGTAGGATAAAACGCATTGTGGCACTATGTCGGCAGCGAGTTGTGATCCACAGCAACCGACAGCCATTGACCAAGGTATGTCCCAGCCGGATAGAAAACATTTCGGGTACACAAAAGAAGCGCACTCGTCATTACGGCCAAGACAGAACCTGTCTCATGCACAATGCGGTCAGGTGAATCCAGAACCAATCAGGAAAACGGAAGAAGAAAAGACGTAACCGGACAGGACATCCGGCATACAGGAAAAGGAAGAAAGAGGGACAAAACGCACTACTGCTCCTGACGGCTGAAAACAGCCGGTCCGACCGGAACAGTATCCGGATTGAAGTGGAGAACCGTGCGTATCCATCATGGGTTCCTGATAGCCAATCCCCCCAGGACCGTCAAGCATATCGAAAGCACAGAGCTTTCTCATGAAACATGACTGTATCCAAGATCTCAGCCCCTTTGAAAAGGGAACTGACTTCAGCACACGGACAGAGGGGGAAGTGGCAGCCGCATCTTCTCTTGCTTCATGGCTAACGGCCTGCTGCGCAATATGTTTCCGTCCAAACAAAAAGGAGATTGCGTCATATCGCAATCTCCTCACAAAATGGTGGACCCACGAGGACTTGAACCTCGGACGAACCGGTTATGAGCCGGGGGCTCTACCAACTGAGCTATGGGTCCTTTCTGTCATGAAGTAAGCAGGCTGTCATCCTGAGCATCCAGATGCAGAGCGCCCACAGGGCATATACGGATGCAGCGGGTACAAACTGTACACTTTTCCTTGTTAAAATCAAGACGTCTTGTCTCTCGGTTTATGGAAAGAGCCGACGACGGGCAAAGAGCCGTACATTCGCCGCACTGCATGCAGCGATCCTCATCATGCCAGATGCGTTGAGCCACGGGCGAGACCTGAATTCCTCTTTCCCGCAGATAGGCCACGGCACGCACACAGGCATCCTGAGGACCCAGCAGTTCAAGAGTCATGAAGCCTTCCTGCCTGGGGGAAATCTGTGCCGTGCTGATGCTGAAATCCAGATCAAACAGTCTGGTCAGGTTGCAGACCACCGGCGTTCCAGACATGGAAGGCGGAAAGGTCAGATGCACGTTAGTATGGTAAGGGACATTCTGTGCCATGACTGGCCTACATCTTGTTGTCTTTCATGAGCTGCTTGGCGCGAGTTGCTTCAGGAGACTTGGGGAACTTCTTGACCAGTTCCTCCAGACGAATCTTGGCGGCGTCCTTTTTGTTTGCCTTGATGAAGCACATACCCTGCTTCAGGTAGGCCGAAGCAACCTTTCCACTTTTCGGGAACTTGGAAATAACCTGTTCATAGTCCAGAGCCGCCGCCGGGTACTCACCCAGCTGGTACTGGCATTCTCCACGCCAGAACCAGGCGTTGGAAATCAGGCGATGCTTGGGATAGGTATCGGTGAAATCACTGAAGGACTTGAGTGCGCTGGAATAGTTCCTGGCATTGAAAGCCTGGATGCCTGCGTCGTAAAGAGCCTTGGCGATATCGCTCTGTGCGGCTGTCTGCTGCTGTGGGGCAGGAGCAGTCTGCTGCGCTTCGGCAGGAGGTGTGGTCACGTTCTGGACGGGAGCCACTGGACTGGTTCCTGCAGCGTCCATGCCCTGAGCAGCCGGAACATCACCTGCCGGTGTCGCTTCGTCAAGCTGAAGGTCCATGGCAAACTGATTACCGATGGAACGGAGAGCGGCATCATGCCGATTGACACGCTGGGCAAGACCGGACAGGCCCCCCACGGAAGCCGTCGCATTGTTGAAATCGTCAATCTGCCCACGTACGGAACTCATTTCCTGACGCAGAGACTGAACCTGAGCCCAAGTATCAGCCTGTGCGGGCTGCACACCGGAAAGCTGACTGTTCAACATGCGGATCTGCTGTTCCTGCTGATCCAGTCGGGCCTGCATGGCGCTCATCTGATTACCGGCACACCCGGTCAGAGCCAGGCTTCCCACCATGACGGAAAGAAGAATTGTGGAAAATTGTTTCATACTGGAACACCGTTGCGTGAAAATGTCCAAAAAAAGGGGTCAGTTCACAGCCATATCCCGTTTGAGACGGGAACTCAAGTCATGGCTTCGTGGGCACAGTTCGACGCATGCCGAAAAGAAGATAGGCCAGCCCGCCAATAAGCGGCAGGAAAATACAGGCCATCATCCACAGCACCCGTTCAAAAGGGGTTGCAAATTCGTGCCGGAAGGCATGCCATATTCCCCAGAGATTCAGCAGTGCAGGCAGAAACAGCATTGCCAGCTGCCACCATTGCAAGGTCAATAAGGTCATGAATGCTCCCGTAGCGGTCTGCTCAGGGATTGCCGCTTCCGTAAAAAGATTGACATCAGCGCCGCTCTCCATACAGCCACAGACTCAGACAGACCAGTCCGGCTCCGCAGCAAATGGCAATATCTGCCACATTGAATGCAGGCCAGTGCCACTGGCCAACGAAGAAATCAAAAAAATCCACTACAGCCCGGAACCGGATGCGGTCAATAAGGTTGCCCACGGCACCGCCAAGCACCAGTCCCAGTCCGACAAAGAGCCACCGCTCATGTTTTCGGGCGGCCCTGGCCAGCAGGAAGATCACCACTGCCGAAACCAGCGTAGCGGCCAGAAACAGCCAGAACTGCCATTCAATATCCGAACGGTTCAAAAAACCAAAGGCGGCACCACGATTTCTGATGTTGACCAGATCAAAAAATCCGGGAATGACCTTCACTCCCCCATTAAGAGGAAGGGAGGTCATAATCCAGAATTTGGTCAACTGATCAAGGACGACCGCCAGAACGCCGGTCCCCAGCAGGGTCCGATAACGCTTGTCCCCGTTGCTCACTCGGCAGCCCCGCTCAAGCCTTTCATCACTTCGGCGCAGCGAGGACAGAGCGTGGGATGCGCCGGATCTGTACCCAGCTCTTCGCTGTAGATCCAGCAACGCTCGCACTTTTCGCCTCTGGCCTTTTCTACCATCACCGCAACACGGCTGCCATCAGACAATTCTGTCACCACGGATTCAGCAGGTGCCGCGTCAAGCGGGGCCAGATGCAACTGGGAAACGATACATACAGCTCGCAGATCCGTCCCGATAGTCTGCAGAATATCCAGCAGTTCAGGTGCAGCGTACACAGTCACAGCCGTATCCAGGGCATGGCCAATGGTGCCGGCCTTACGCAGAGGTTCGATGGCACGGGTCACTTCCGCACGCACAGCCAGAACACGTTCCCAGCGTCCACGGCTTTCTTCATCGAGAAGGAACGCATCCGTGTCGAGCAGAGGCAAAGCAAAGATAGTCCTGGCTTCAGGATGCAGGGCTGCCGGTACATGCCGATACACTTCTTCCGCTGTGAAGCTCATGATCGGGGCCATATCCTGTGTGAGCAGAAGAAGGATATGATAGAGAGCCGTCTGCGCAGAACGTCTGGCCTTGCTTGCTGGAGCCGAGGAATAAAGCCGATCCTTCAGAATATCCAGATAAAAGGCCGAAAGATCCGTAGCGCAAAGATTGTGCAGTGCATGGAAAACCTTGTGGAATTCATATTCCGTATAGGCAGTCTGCACGCGCAGGTGAGTACGGGCAACCACATCAAGAGCATACCGGTCCAGCGGGTCCATATCCTGACCGGGAACCAGATCAGCCGGAGTCAGGTCGCCAAGGTTTCCAAGCAGATAGCGGCACGTATTACGAATGCGCCGGTACGCGTCCACAAGACGATTGATGATCTCCGGAGAAATGCGAACATCCTCACGGTAATCTACGGAAGAAGCCCAAAGGCGAACAATTTCCGCACCGTGCTTGTCGATAACTTCCTGCAATTCGATGCCGTTGCCAAGAGATTTTGACATCTTGCGGCCTTCTCCATCCACCACATAGCCATGAGTCAGCACGGACTTGTAGGGAGGGACGCCACGCGTTCCCACGGACGCCAGCAATGAAGAGTGGAACCAGCCACGATGCTGATCGGAACCTTCAAGATAAAGATCCGCCGGGAAGCCCAGTTCAGGGCGCTGTTCCAGTACGGCCGCAAAGCTGGTACCGGAATCGAACCATACATCGAGGATGTCGGATTCGCGTTTCCAGTGCTCGCCGCCGCAGTGCGGACATTTGAGACCGGCAGGCACGATGTCCTTGAGGTCAGCCTCGTACCAGTAGTCGCAGCCGGTGGGGTGCGTGGCGAAACGGGAAGCAATCTCCTTCATCCACTGAGGATCATTCCAGGCTTCCCCGCAACTCTCGCACAGCAGAGCGATAATCGGTACGCCCCAGAGGCGCTGCCGCGAAATGCACCAGTCCGGGCGCTGTTCGATCATGTTGTAAATACGTTCTTCGCCCCAGGCAGGAATCCATTCCACGTTTTCACGGATCGCCTTAAGAGCCTTCTGGCGCAGGTTATTGGCTTCCATGGAAATAAACCACTGCGTTGTAGCCCGGAAAATGACAGGCTTCTTGCAGCGCCAGCAGTGGGGGTAGGAGTGCACGATGTCGGCCCGTCCCATGAGATTGCCCACTTCCTGCACCTTTTCAATAACAGCCGGATTGGCCTCCTGCACCTGAAGTCCGGCAAAGAATTCCACGCTGTCCAGATATTCGCCCCGGTCATTGAGCGGAGAGTAGATGTCGATGCCATACTGAAGGCAGACTTCATAGTCCTCCCGACCATGTCCAGGAGCCGTATGAACGCAGCCGGTACCGGCATCCAGAGTCACATGACCACCAAGTAGAAGGGGCGATTCACGGTCATAGAATGGATGACGAGCCTTGAGAAGTTCAAGGGCTCTGCCTTCGGCATGACCCACCGTGCGCAGGGCTGCCCTGTCCCAGCCACAGGCCTTGGCCACATTTTCTGCCAGTTCCGTGGCCAGCACATACTGAGCCCCTTCATATTCTACGAGAGAATAATCAAAGTCAGGATGCAGAGCCACTGCCATGTTACTGGGCAAAGTCCACGGTGTGGTGGTCCAGATGATGACGTAGGCACGGGAAGGATCAGCTTCCGGGAATACCGTCTTCAGGCGTTCGTCATTCAGAGGGAAGCGGACATAGATGGACGGTGAACGATGATCGGCATATTCCACTTCGGCTTCGGCAAGAGCGGTCTGACAGGAGCAGCACCAGTAAATGGGCTTCTTGCTGCGTACCACATTGCCCTTTTCCACAAAATTGGCCAGTTCCGTAGCCGTAACGGATTCATAGGCAGGAATCATGGTCTTATAGGGATGCTCCCAGTCACCCATGACACCCAGTCGCTTGAATTCCTTGCGCTGGATATCAACAAACTTGTCGGCATACTGCCGGCAACGCTTGCGCACGGCATGAGGCGGAAGAGTCTTTTTCTTTTCTCCCAGTTCCTGCTCTACCTTAAGCTCAATAGGCAGACCATGACAGTCCCATCCCGGTACATAGATGGAACGATAGCCCTGAATATTGCGGGACTTGATGATGACATCCTTGAGGACCTTGTTCAGAGCATGCCCCAGATGGAGATGTCCGTTGGCATAGGGAGGACCGTCATGCAGGCGGAAGGTACCGGCCCTGCCGGAAGCATCCAGCATGGCTTCATATGCACCGTTCTCTTCCCACCAACGCAGCATTTCCGGTTCACGCTGGGTAAGATTGGCCTTCATGGGGAAGGACGTACCTGGCAGGTTCAATGTTTTTTTATAGTCACTCATGGATGTGTCCTCATTAAAAGAAAATCCCCGCAAAGAGGGAAAGGCCGTGGATATGACATATACAAACGAACAGGGCGCTCCATTTGGAAAGCTGTAAGAAGACCATTCCTTCTGCCGTTCATCTGACGGAGCAAGAAAAGGTGTCCTGAAGACAAAACAAACGTCTCCTGAAATCGCCATTTGCTCCAGAGAAACATGGAGGGCAGTTTCTTCCAGCCGAGTATCCGACAGAAACGTCCAATGCTTCAAAATATGAACGTAAAATTTTGCGCCAAGCCTGACCTCTTGTCAAGCTGGCGCCATTTATCCTGCCCATGTTGCC
>CAMLXE010000009.1 GCA_946490455.1 uncultured Desulfovibrio sp.
CCAGCCTGTAAAGCTGGGCTTTGCTACAGCCCAGAACTTCGCACGCCTGTTCCCA
Organism: uncultured Desulfovibrio sp.; assembly: GCA_946490455.1. Taxonomy (GTDB): domain Bacteria; phylum Desulfobacterota; class Desulfovibrionia; order Desulfovibrionales; family Desulfovibrionaceae; genus Bilophila. The sequence goes on from CAMLXE010000009.1 coordinate 56, forward strand.
GTTCAACCGATCTGTCAAATCATAGAGAGCCACTACCCCCTCCTGATGTCCGCAAGACGCGAACTGATGTCACTCATATTTACAGTCTGGGCACGGACTGGCCTTTTCTGTTGTTCGGTGGACCTGCGCCGATGGCGCACGTTCAGGATGTAGGCCAACGCGCGCTGCATGACTTCGCAGTCCCAGTAGTGGTTTGGTTTGCCCGCCGGATTTTCCCATCCCTGTTTCTCATCATCCCATACTTCGGCACACATCTCTCTTGCATACTGCTCAAGCTGTCCTCCGTCATTGGCATGAAGATGAAACGCGCCGGGGTCATCTGGATGAATACCGAGTTTGAATGCAAGATCTGATTTGAAAAACGTCACGTCGCAACGATACAGCATCAGTCCGCCGGGAATCTTGACCTTGTTTCCTTTGACATCCGGAAAATATTCCTGATGCGACGGGGTGTACGGTTGCGCCATCGAACGGACACCCTGCCACGGAAAAACACGTCCACGATGGCGTATGGCCCAACGATAGACCTCGGCTGTACGCCCGCCCATCGCGTCGATCATTACATGTCCGACAGCGTACTCGCGACCATCGGGATCGGCATAGACACTCCCGAACAGTATTTCTTCCAGCGCAGCAAGATTGTCTGCTGCTCCGGACGACACGAGCCAGCTTTCCTCAGTTTCGCCATAGCCATATGCACGGATAACATACCGAAAATAATGTTGTTGTGTATCGACAGTGGCGAGAAGAACGGAAACCCGTGATTTTTCGTCCACAGGTCCGGGCACTGATCCGCGTGGACGGTCGTCACACAAGGCAAGGATGGCATCTTCGGAACGAGCCGTGTGTTCTTCTACCCACGGCTCGGCAGCATACTGATTACGAAAGTTCTTGAGGTCGTCAAGTTTTCCACTTTCTTTGTACCTGAGCCATGCGTAGGCCACTTCTGACAGGCTCACGAAATATGAAAGCCATGCCGGAATATGAAAACCGACTTTCACAGGACGATACACACGAACATGTGACATCAGCTCAAGTCCGGATCTGCGTTCACGCCACTCCCCACCCCTGACGGCGCGGTCCCTGTCCCCATCATCCCAGACAGCACCGCAATGTTCGCAGACATAATAGGCCAGACGCTTCGCATTGACTGTTTCAGCGTCCGGACATTTCTCACCGTCTTTCCCCGGCCATCCTAACCGGTCAAAATCCATATGCTGAAAAAAGCCGCAGTGAGGACACCGGACCCAAAAATCAAAACGAGCGCCAGCCTCCTCAGTGAGGGCCTTCCAAATTGGCCCGGATTCAGTAGTTGGTGTCGATATTTTTACGACCTTGCGCCGGGTCCGCCATGTCGTTGTGCGTTTCTCAGCCAGAGATTCGGAGGTCGCCTCATTCTTGACGTTCTTGTACTTGTCAAGCTCGTCAAGAATGAGGATGCGTATCGGTTTGTTGCCCAGACGTGAAACAGAACCCGACCAGCCGAGATAGATTGGCATATGCAGAAGGTTGATTCGCAGACTGGAGGCATCGTCACCATAGCCAGTCATGTACTGTCTGAGACGCGGAGAAGCCTCAATCATGGGAATAATGCGGTCCCTGGCGTTCTCTCGTGCTGTCAGCTCATCCGGAAAGACATACATCACAGGACCGGGAAGACGATCGATGCAGTAACCGACAATATTGTGACCACACTCAGATCCTCCAGTCTGCGGGCTTTTGCAGATAATGACTGTCTCGACGCCAGGAAGTCCGGCCACATCCATGATTCCTGTAAGGTACGGCGTGAATACATTTTTCCATCGTCCCCGGATAGCCGACATTTCAAGAACACGATGTTTCTCAGCCCATTCACTGACAGGTATAGGTCTCCGTTTTTTCATTGCTGCACGTTCACCACTTGAAAAATGGGTTTTTACAACAAGATGTTTTTCCTGTTGTGCAGCGATGGCTTCGCGGATTCTCTTGGCAAGAGACGGCGAAAACCATTTTGGGATCGTTACTGACAAGACTACACGCCCACAGTCTCGTTTGGGGATTTCATACAGTTCTAGCTGAGTCATTCCATACCTTCGGCCGTTCTAAAGCAAGAACATACTATTTTAACCTGTCAAATATTCTATCTATGTTTTCTCATCGTCCTTCTTCGTCTGTTCATCTCGTGACGATTCAAGAACAATTTTTATGTGTCCTACTCGGTCACGAACCTCTGCACGTTTTGCGTTGTTAAAACGATCTATACTGCCAACAAGATACCCGGTAATGCGCCGAATCCGTTCAAATTTTACACCGTTACCAACAAGCATGGATTCCTCACTCGATACATTCGTACAATGTAGATTCTGCTTCTTCCAAGATTGTCACGGTTTCATCAAGCATATAGGCAATTTCAGCCATACGCTCTCCACGATCACTCTCTCGCAGATTATCTGGCAACCCTTCTACAGCAGTATTTTCTTCTTCAGCAATCTCTTCAAGCCTACAACGGGATTCTGCAATCAATGAAATTACTTTTTCTCGTATGCGCTTCCGGCGATCATCATTCATTTTTTATATCCTTGTCTTCTGTTAGAAGTTCATAATTTTTTTCAAAATGATCTTTACTACATACATGCAATTCACCCCATTCGTTAGGAACAATATAATCTCCGGGCAAAGCCAACTCTTCTACAAACAGAGTTCTGATATGAAGTACACAGTTATCATCAACAGCAAGGCAACGCCGTGAGCCGTGATTCAATTCCTGAACGTCAGAAAAATTGTTTTCTTTTTCGTCACATTTCCATTGAACACACGGAATACCATTGTCAGCTACAGGCTTTTTCCTATATCGACGAATCACGACTACTCCGGATCATCTTCTGTAGTGTCAACGAACGTAACGTCTATCTCCACGGGCTTCGCGTACTCGCTCATTGACTCATCAATAATCTGCTCAATCCGTTCAATAAGAGAACCTGATTTTTTGGGATTCCCTTCAACAACCTCAATCACATCAAGAGACTGTGCTTCAAATGCCGTTTTCAGACTCGCCGACAGGGCAACGGCACGCGCGGCAAGTTCCTGAAAAACAGCGTCACGTTCAATATACTGACCCTGTTTGACTTTCAGATTGAATTCTTCACGGTCCGCGGCAGCCCGTATTCTCCTGATTTCCTGCTCTTCTTTTTCCTGTTGCCGCCTTGCTGCATCGGTAGCCACCTTGTCGGGCGTACCGGCAAGCGGAAGTGAGGCTGCATAGCGGTCAAGGTCGCGCCTTTTGAAACTGCCATCTGTCTGCTTTTTGAGGCGACCGACCTTGATGTCTTCAAACATCTTTGTCTTGCCGATTTTTCTGCCGCATTCATCCTTGAGATAATGAAGAGCCTCGTCCCAATTTCTGCAATTTTGCCCAGCGTCCATCGCTTTCTCCAACATGGCTGTGGCACGTTCAAGCGTAGCGAGGTTTTCCTTGGACGGATTCTCCAGAACATCTCTCTGAGCGCTGTTTTTGGCATTGAGCAGAGCCACGAGGTCATTTTTTCGGCTCTTCTCAACCAGTTCCGTCAGCTTTTCAGGCTGTTCCCTTCCATTCTCGGTACTCATCGGCTTGCCTCGCGCCAGTTGCGGATGGGCGCATATAGGGTTGTTGTCTCATGTCGCCCTCCGTTGACTTGTGCAGTCAGGAGGGGCTACCCTTCGGCTTGTGGGGCTGGAGGATATCCCCTCCACTTCCTAGGGGATGCCCGGTGTTGGTACCACTGGACGTCCCCGCCTTGTATTACAGCAGGCTGTATTGCCCGTTGTGTCGGCACTCTCCCCATTCGGGGACATCGAGATTGAGCTTTTCCTTGATGAAATCGGCCAGTACCCGGCGGTGGCATTCCTCAGGATTCCTCTCAAAGCAGCACAGGATCGGATTCGGAACCTTCTTTTCTATCTCCATCAGGTAAATCCTGAGGGAAGATTCCGTAGGGAAACGCGCCTCCAGATCTTTCCTGTATGCCGCTTTCCAGTTCACGGCTTTCGGATCGGACGGAGCGAACTTCTCAGCACGCGGCCCGTTCCAGTTGCGATGCCATTTGGCGATGCAGACTTTCCGTTCCTTCGGGGCATTGCTTGAAAAAAATGAAGTTTCAATAGGCATTTCATACTCCTAAAAAGGTACGTCTCCGTCATAATTGTCGAAGGAGAGTGTGTCTTCTGACAAAAACTGACTTACGAGTTCATCAATCCGGACATGTTTTGGCGTGTATGACTGAAACATCTCGATCAGATCACAGGTAGATGCAAAACCGTATTCATCAGCCAGTTCATCCAGTGCGACGCCGCCGTTTTTGACCAGCAGATTCGGCAGCTTTTTGTTTATGTCTTTGATGGTATCCCTGTCATAATCGGCAGCGACGCTGTGGTAATTCACCCGGCGACGATTCCAGATTTCATCAATGACGGCATATTCAATACTGACTATTTCTTTTGCCAGGTTGCGTGCATCTCGTTCGGTCATGGCTCTGCTCGTTGACTTTTTGATTCTGAGGAGCCAAACTCATATCCGATGACATGATTTGGAGTCGGCTCCTTTTCGTGTTCCGGGCGGTAGGTGGCACTACCGCCCTCCTTTTTATAAAAGCCCCGGAAACATCATCTGGCCACGTTTCACCTTTGTTTGACGTGGTATGATTCCCATCCAGACCTGTATGATTCCAGTCTTTGTGTGATAGACGTACTTTTCTCGGTACTCCTGCCACGCAATATGCAGCGCCATCCAGAAATAGATTTTCGGTTGACCTCCAAATTTACCGGCTCCGAATCTGGCCAGATTCCATGCAGCCACCATCAGTTCTCGCAGTTCCTGTTTGCGCTTTGCGTTCATGCCGTCTCCTTCTGATTGAAAAAATTCAACCATAAAAAGAAGTTAGCATATAACACGTATTTTTCAATAGTTTTTATATGTAACTATGCTATTTTTTTATATTTTTTCTTCCAGAGCGCAAAAGACTCCGCGAGCGTGCGCTCTCCAAAGGCCGCGTAATAATTGAGGGCGTGCTGGCCAGTTTTCTTATCCTGCTTTCGGCTGTAGAGATGGAAGCATCCCCGATACTTCATTGAGACAGGACCCTTTGTGAAAGCCGTGGTGATGACCCAGCCTATCCGCCTGTTCAGCTTGGCATCCACCCATTCCTTGACCTCGCGGCTGGTAAGCAGGAGTAGAACGAGTTTGGCCAGTCGCTTTTCAACATCCGAGGCCACAGCAAGATCACACATGATGTACAGGGATTCGTCCCCATACGGATTTCCATCTGGGAGTTTCCATTGGGCATGGCTGGTCTTCATGAAATCGGCCTTGCCGATGACCTGCCCATCCAGCGTAAGCACGATGCAGACATCTACGCCGCCATCGAAGTAATCAATGCGCTTTGCCAGATAGAGTTCGTTCAGCCGGAGTGACTGTGCCCGTTTGATCGGGGCGAAGCCAGGGACTTCTTCACCGATCACGGCCCGGTTCGCTGGCCAGATGGGACCTACAGGAGCAGTCTTGACAGACGAACGGATCACGACTTTCTTCGCCTGCTTCGCCACAATGTATGTTGTACGGCCCCGCCCGCGCGGGAGTATTGCCGAAGGCTGACCGAGGAGCGCGTACACTTCCGGAAGATCCTTCTCAAGTACGACATAGTACGAATCGAACCGGGCAATGGCCTCAAACAGCTCAAGACTCTTGTCCGTCATTTCCCGGTATGTCGGAGGGGTCCACGCAACTGTGGCCCGGAGCAATGCCTCCAACTTTTCATATCCGGCCTTGTATGTCGGCGGGAACGCGAAAACAGTGTGTCCGGACGCACTCTTTTCCAGCAGATCGAAGCCGTCACGGGCTTGATAGTCAATGGGAGCAATATGCGCTTTGTAGGCTTCGAGTTTGGCACAGGTCTTTTCCATGAGCGTTTCCCATGCTTCACGGCTGTGCTCGATCATCCGCATCTTGAAGGCATTGTCTCCCTTCCACACCTCGCGCAGATCCATCATCAGACTGATGGAAGCCGTCAGCTCCAGCGGCGACCCCGTCCGAAGCAGACCACGAAGGTGTTCCGGACAGTCTTCACGTTCCTGAGCATCCAGTGTCCAGCCCGACAGATACGCACCGAGTGCAGAGGAATAGAGCGTTACATCACATGCCGTTATCTTACCGGTAAAGCCGGACGAGCGCAGGACGCTCGGAACTGTAAAGTTCCCGGCACCGATAATCAGGCATGGCAGATGTACATCTGCAGCATATTGCGCAAGGACACGCCGGACGGACGTGGCCACGGCTCCGATGAAGCTCATGCCGTACCCTCCGTCTGCTCGACAGGTTTGTGGTTGGCAATGGCTTCCTCTGCAAGTTCCATGAGCTTGAGCATGGCAAGAGAAGCGTTCCTCACCTCAAATGTCTTTTTTGTCGCCTCAAGCAAGTCAAAAAATCTGCCGAACTGCTTCACATCCGCCAGCCAGATTTCCTTGGCAGGAAGCCTGTCCAGATCATCAAGCACAGTGTTCAGGTGCTCGGCTTCACTCTCGACAAAGGCAAAGGTCATGGCGCGAGTGCTTACCTGTGGCGTGGTGAAGCTGGTCAGCTCTATTTTGTCCAGCTTTTCTACAATGTCCGAAGACAGGCCGGCATACGTTTTGGCTGCAATATCATCTATCTCCGCCCATAGTTCTGCAAGTAATGTGGGATCATCCTCACCAACGAGCGCATTGTGCGAAAGCTGTATGGCCACAGCTTGGGAACGCGTCAGATCCTCTTCGATAATCATGACGAGAATACGCTCGATCCCCGCTTCTATGGATGCCTGTACTCGATGGTTCCCGGAGAGTACCTCAACTCTGCCATCGCTCAGGCGGTGGCACAGAGGCACGGACGACAGCCGTTTGTCCCTGCTGATGTTCGCAGTAAGTTGCTGAAACACATCCTTTTTCAATATCCTTGCATTTTTCTTGAGCAGGGAAATCTCTTTCGGGTCCATGACCGCCAGCGTCAGTGCGTCCCCGTACAACGCCTTGCTGATGCGTAAAAGAGTTTCGTTCTCTGTCGAAAAGTCCATATGACCTCCTCTTCGGAAGACTATACCCGGCCAACATACGGCTTGAGGCATATCCCTTCATAACAAGACCCATTGGAACGACACCGCCGGCCAAATTCCCTCATGCACATGCCAAACACCTTCATGGACGGAAGATCCCCACGTTGTTCCCGGTGCCACTTCCTGAAAGCTTCATACAGTACCGAGGCTGAAACCCGGTTTCCGGTGGCGTATTCACAGCATTCGTGAAAGAAGGCCCGCACCTTGTCCCGCGCCGGGGTGGGTGCAGGCGGCAAGGCCGCCACCATGCCGCAAAGAAACGTGAACCACTCCTTCGCCGCTTCGGAATCGCCGCCGTCCAGCCGGGCAGTCTGCAAGGCGTCCTGCCACAGCTTCTGGCGCATGGACGGACGCAGGGCCAGAGCTTCCGACGGCAAGTCATTCGGCAACGCACTCCTGCGTGCCTTGTGCGGCATTTCGTACTTCCCGGTCCTGCGCAAAGTCGGGAGGACTTCGGAACGCACCCACCTAGAGAACGCTCTGGCTTCCGGCTTGCGGCTCCGGAAGACAAGCGCGTACAGACCGGATTCGGAGATGATATTGACAGTACGTTGTTGCCTGACCCCGTTTGAGCTGACCTCACTAATAGTAAGGTCAGCTTTTTCATCCTCATCTAACCCGTAAAGAGCCTTGGTGACATTTTCCAGTCCCAACACCCGGCACACATCCTTGGCCACGAACCACGGGTTTCCGTTTTCATCGGTCATGCTGCGAACCAGATTGTCTCCAAAGGCAAAGGGGATAATGTTTGACTGCTGCATCAGAAACTCCTTGTATGAAATTTTATGGTCAGCATAGCACAAAAAAGGATATTTTTGTCAATAATATCAATATGGACGCTTTTTCTTCCATCTGTCCGCAACAGGAGTACAGCAAGGAGAAGAAAACATTTCCTTTTTTTGCATGTTGGACAGATGGACAGATTTTTCTATTCCCCGCGCACGGAAATCCTTTACGTCCTGTATGGACGACGTACCCGGATACCTGCATCCATCCTGTTGATTTGCCTGAACACGCATTCCAGCTGCTCCTGCACGTCATCCACAAGGGCCGTCAGTATGCGGGACTTCGGATAGTCGCCGGATTCGTTCAGCATGTCGGAAAATTCCATAAGGGGGGTAAGAATGCCGATGGCCAGACTTTCGCCAAGTTCTTCGGTCTGATGCTGGGACATGAGACACCTTCTCTGGGTTGGAATTTGGGTACAAAAAAGGGAAGGAACAACGCTCCCCGGCCCAAAACAGCCGCCGGTCCTCACGGATACCGGAGCGTTGTTCCTTCCCCAAAAGAAGACGGAACAACGCTCCCCGGCCCAGAGAGACCGCCGGGGCCTCACGGACACCCGGACGTTGTTCCGCCAATATGTACCTGCACCCCAATGAGATGCATTGGTGACGATAGCAGAACAGACCGTACTTCTCGCCGCGTGGGGCACGGCAAAGGCGACGGTTACGCCTCTCTGGCTTTTAGGGAAATTCAGTATCCCCAAAACCGGACGTGCCGTCAAGAGAGAAGTCAGAACCGCCTGTCGCCGCATTGTTACCCCCATATTTTCAACAGGTTGTGCGAACCTATTTCCACAGCCGTATGCGCCGACAGCCAGTCCCAGAGCGTGTCGGAACCATCCTGAAATCGCCAGAATGCCTCAAATTGTTCCCTGTGCTTCTTTACCCATGAATGACTGTACCGCCATTCAAAACCGCCCTCCCCCAGTTTTACGAACAACACCGGTACCCCCTGCCAGAGCTGCCACGCTCTCCGAACATCTTCCGGAACGTCTTCTGACCGCAGGTAGTTTGGCAATGCAGCGAGAAACCGTTTATCGACAGGTCCCAGACTGGTCGTGTGTGGTTTTAGTTTTCCTTCCTTTTTTTCAGACGAGGAAGGACTCTCAGGGCTTTGCCCCTCCCCCTCAAAAACAACAGTACCAGACGAAAATCTGTCCATCTGTCCAGAAGGCTCCATAAGCCTGATACTGTCCGGCAAACCTCCATCCAGCCATTCCCGGATGTCCACTCCCAGTTCATACGCATTACCGGGATCTTTGCCGTCTGGCGTGGGCCAGCGCAGGCATGTGGCATAGGTTGAAAGCCACCACTCCATCCCGGCAATCCCGGCCCCGGAGTCTTCGTAGTCAAGGGCCAGCAGGATGCGGACGGCGTTCCTGAGCTGCCCGTGGGCCACGATGTCCGGCTTAGTCTGGTTGGACCGGATGGCCAGAGCTCCAAGCAGACGACCTGACGCATGGTGGCAGAGGATGGCATCAAGCTCACCTTCGACAACAACAAAAGCCTTTATGTTGGGATTCCCACCTTCTGGCAGAAGCAGCATGGGCTTGGAACAGGAACCGGACAGCTCCATATATTTTGGAAGTCGTGTACCCTCTTCTCTTTTAAGGTCCTGATTCGGACGACGAATCCGAAGATTGACTAGCTTGCCCTGCTCGAATGTAGGGATAACAATGCCACGAGGGATGAACAGCCTGGTCTGTTCCCTGCCGTCCGTCTGTTTTGGAGGCAATCCCAGAACAGAACGAGCCCGAAACCGGCCAGGCTTGCCGTTTTCGCCAGCAAGATAACCGATATGGTACTCCCGAATGACCTCCTCCGTGATGCCCCGCTTCGCCAGCCAGTTGAGAGCCTCTGGATGATTCCATATCTCGTTCTCAGACTCGGACAACAATTTCGCTGCATAGATCTGCCACTTCTCGGACGGCATGGTTTTCGTCTGAGGCGTCCAGACTCTCTGAGGACTCTGCTCCATCGGAGCAGGGCGACGACGTTTACGGATAGGCATGGTCGTAATGCCAAGCTCGGCACAGGCTTCACTGAAACTCATGCCTTCCATCTCCATCATGTACCGGATACTGTCTCCGGATATGCCGCACCGACGGCATGAAAACACGCCGGGAATATGATTCTCGGTGCAGGTATGGCCAAGGTATCTTTCCCGATCTGGCCAGATCATAAACCGATCAGACTTCCCGACTTCACCACCGCAAGAAGGACATGGCCCATTCCACCCATTTCCTTGATGTTTCACGCCAGTGCCAAAACGATGTCGATAAAGCTCAAGCATTGTACTCATGACAATCTGCCCACATCTGCCCACGGCCTGATTTTATTATCCACTTATTTTATTTATCTTTTTATACAAATGGGCAGATGGGCAGATATGTAAGTAGTTTTATATATGTGATACGCGCAGGTGCTCGCGTCACGCATAGAAGAGTAGTAATCAATCTGCCCATCTGCCCAATTCCATACTTATTGTATTATTACAGTCTATTCCATACATTCATTAGCGTACAGTTCTGGACAGATTCCGTTCTTTCTTGGCCTCTTCCTCTGCCCGACGTTCAGCAACCCTGTCCTGCCACTCCGGTTTCAGATCCAAACCAAGACGCCACGTTCCATTACTCCGAAGCATGTCAATGTCTTTCTTGTTCAGGAGTTGCGCGAACGCTTTTGCAGAAATCGAATACCGTTTATCCTTGTTTTCTGCATACCAGATGCAGAAGGCATCATGCAGGTCGCTTGCCTGCACCCTCAGCGTATAGTTTGAAGGATTATCCTGATGGGGTTCCTGCAAACAGCACTCGCCAAGAAACTGTCCAAGATCATCCCAGGTGTCTCTCTGGTCCTTGGTCCATTTCTTCACTTCAGGCGGGACATTTAATCCTTCACGCAGGTACTCCATCGCCCCCTGAACCATACGAACGAGTACCCCTCTTGCCTCTGCCTGAATTTTTTCATCGAGATTTTTGTCAGCTTTACGTTCCCACGGCTGTTGAGGGTCGTCCACAAAAGACAACCCCCATTTGACGATATGGGCACGATTCCAGAAGGCAGCGTCATCCGCCTTTGCCTTTGGAAGTTCGTTTGTCGTCATGATTGGGAGATGGGTCTGGAGCCACGATGTCATTTGCTTGTCCATGAGACCACGGGCTGTGATGAAACCACCACCCGTCAGTTTCTTGAGCTTTGCCAAGGCAAACTTCTGTCCGTCTTCAGCCTCGTTGATCCAAGCGATACTCATACCGCGAAGGGCCAGTACATCTGGCGTCGGTGAAGAACTGCTTTTTGCCTGTTGCTGCTGAAGGAACATTTCCACCTGAACATCTCCGGACAATGCCATGCCAAGTACATGCGTAACCAGCTTAATCAAGGTATCTTTACCGTTCCGCCCGTGTTCACCCCAAAAAATGATGAACACATGTTCCTTACGATCCCGAATCAGTCCATAGCCAAGAAGCCTCCAGATGAAATCAACAATCCGCTGGTTGCCGTCCATGCTTCGGAGAAGAAAAGCATTCGTTTCAGGACATGGGTCTTCAAGATTCAACATGTCCGGTGCATACTCTGTCAGACAGGCATTCAGAAGGTACTCTTCAGGGCGCCCATCCCGTAGTTCCCCTGTACGCAGATCAACAACTCCATTTGGACAGGGCAGGGAGTAATACTGCTTGTCGATGAAGTCGGGCATAATGAGCAATGGACAGCGAGTTCTTCGTGTCATGACCAAAAGATCATCTTGTCCAGTCTTACTTCGCAGTCGATCCACGCGCCTATATGCTTTTACTGCAATATCCTGAACCGTTTTTTTCAGATCCTTTTCTTCATTAGAAAGAGAATCCGCTTCTCTCTGCTTTGCATCTGCGGCCTTCAGATACAGCTCGCATACATTTTCAATAGCCTGATAGGCTTCATTCCAGTCATCTTCACGCCAGTGATGGCCGTTCCAAACAAGAAACCTTTCCCAATGCTTGACATAGACAATCAGATTACGGTGAAGCCGATTGTAGAGTTTGGCATCCCCGATTCCGTTCTCCTCCATATATGAGATCAGCTCATCCGTAGGTATGTCCGGAGCCACCACATTTATTGGACGATAGAGTGACTGGCGAAGCATTCGATCCTGCTCCACCTTTGCAATGATCTTTTTTTCTGAGGATGAATTGAATTTTTCTGCTTCACGCCGGTTTTTGACCTGTTCGGCATATCTATTTTTTTTCATTATAACACCTTAATTTTATTATAAAAAAATATGCCAACATTTTATGCAGCAGCTAACATGCCATAAAAACATTCCGTTTTTCCGGAACTTGCGTTCCTCATATCGCGACTAGTGTATGGGGTCGAACCGCCGTTGTTTTTTCCAGCAGCTAGGAAGGACCCGCGAAAGGTGCGACTAGAGACTTTGCCCAAAGGACTTTTGTGGAAGAGCTTTATTTGTGAGAGGGGAGCTGGGGAGAGAGAAAACGGATAAAGAAATGGATAAAGATCTAGGGTAGAAATAGGTTCCCAACTAAGATGAGCAAAAAAAGTGATGAGGTAAAAATGGCTTTGAATAGCAGACGATTGGGGGCAAATGGCGGCATTATATTGACGCCTTTTAAGCAGAGAGTCGCAGGTTCGATCCCCGCACGTCCCACCATGAATTTTCAGGCCCTTGCAAGCTAAGGTTTGCAAGGGCCTTTTCTCTGTGAAACGGACGGGAAAGTAGAGGGACGGCATAAATGCAATAAAATGATCTCGCCAGGTTTCCTGCCTCAGCTGTCGTACCGCATGGTTTCCGAACACGCAACTCTGCCATGAAAATCTGTTGCCCTCACTTCCGAAAACAGAAAAAGCTGTGCAAGAGATGCATAGACCAAACTCATGATGTAACCGGACAGAAATCATCTGTCCCTTCCTTGCCTTTCAACTGGTAAGGTATGGCCTTCAGCAAAAACAGTTTATGTCTTCTTGTCTGTGCGATAGCCTTCTTGACAAAAAAGGATTCCCCATTATAGATAAAAAGAATCAATCTTTATTAAAAAAAAGGAGATACATATAATGAAACGGTTGCTCGCCTTGATTTTTGCTGCTGTACTCGCCTTCCCATACATGGCTTCAGCCGGTTTTCAGGGACCTCAATCATCTCAGGGAGGCTTCCAGGGACCCACAACCGGCATTGAAGCCGATACCGTAGCCAAAGCTGAAAAAAGCTGGGATGATGCCTATGTGGTCCTTACAGGCAATCTCACTCAGCGTGTAGCAGGAAGTGATGACAAATACGTCTTTAAGGACGCTACTGGAGAAATTATCGCAGAAATTGATTTTGAAATTTTTGCAGGTCGGACAGTGACTCCCCAAAACACGGTACGTCTGTCCGGAAAGGTGGACAAGGATTTCATGGAAGCAGCCAAAATTGATGTGAAGCGTCTTGAAATTCTTCAATAATGAAAAGATGATCTGAATAATATCGTGCCCTGTCATGAAAAAGGAGAGTACGTTCCCTTTCTCCTCTTTCATGGCAGGGCTTTCATCTGTCTCAACCCAACCGTCCGCCATATATCATGGCTGCTCACTCCAATGAGCTGAGTTCTCTTGTCCTGAAATGGTGCCGCATTCTGACCTGATCTTCTTCTCACCTCTGTTCAGGTAGTATCCAGCCTCGTTGCTTCATCTCCCGGGCGTCACCGTCTCTCAAATGATGACCTCCTCCAAAGAACCCGCGTCATACAAAGACAGTTTGCCCTGAACTGGGATTTCCGCAAAACTGACCATAAGACTTCCGCCCCCTGTTTTCGATAATATGCCTTCACTCTGTATCATGTTTCCTGAAAACTGCACATGACCAAGTTCTTCCAGAAAACACATCCTGCTTTCATGCAGTTTTTGTATTCCCTGACCCGTTACAATCAATTTTGATGCATCAGCCACAAAAAAGTCTTATTGCGAAAAATTGCTGTAATGCCGCATCGGACAGGGCGTACATCATATTGCAGAAATGATATTTACAATACAAGTCTATTGTGCCAAACTTGATACCGTAACAACTGTCATACAGTCAGATGAGGGAAAATGTTTTCTTATCTGCAGCTGCGGCACGATTCAAGCAAAAGGGTACTGCCATAAAAAAACTCTTTCTTCTCGGATTGATATTGACTCTGGCCTTGGGAGGATGCGCCAACTACTCCAATACCGGCAAGGGCGCCACATATGGCACTGCCGGTGGAGCCGCGGCAGGGGCCATTCTTGGTCAGATCATCGGCGGCAATACCAAATCCACGCTCATAGGTACGGCAGCGGGAGCCGTCATTGGCGGTTTGGCCGGTGCCGGTATTGGCACCATGATGGATCAGCAGGAAGCGGACATGCGTCAGGCTCTGGCTCAATCTGAAGCTGTTGCCGTCAAAAGAGAAGGAGACATGCTGGCTCTCACCTTCAAAAGCGATGTCACCTTTGATGTAAACTCTGCCACCATCCGCCCCGGATTCTACACCGAGCTGCAGCAGGTTGCACAGATTCTGAACAAATATCCAGAAACGACCATACAGGTCATCGGCCACACCGACAGCACTGGCTCGGAAGCCTATAATCAGACGCTCTCCGAACGACGCGCTTCCAGTGTCAAAAATGCCCTCACCCAATATGGTGTGCTGGCATCCAGAATTAACGCCACGGGTCTTGGCGAAAGCTCTCCCATTGCAGATAACAATACCGATTACGGCCGTCAGCAAAACCGCCGTGTAGAACTGCGCATCAACCCCACATCAAACTGAATACGTATGAAGCAGATACCTCACTCCCGTCTTGAGGTATCTGCTTTTTGTACATCGATACGTTCGTCCATTCTTAAAAGTTCCAGCAGGTCATTCAGTTTGTTGTCGTGCCTGCTCGCGTTTCTCCAGTACAGTTAGACCGCCATTCTGCAAAGCCAGCTGCCAATGCCATTGAATCATGAAGAAGGCATCTGTCTGAAGGGCAATGAAACAAAAAAAGGAAAATCCGTATTCTTCCCATTGCTGTGAGAACCCAAAATCCGTAAAAGGAAGTTTATTCCAACCGCACGGAATATTTGCCAGTCATATTGGGAGAACTGCCATGATCTTCGCCGTAGACACCAACCGTTGCACATCCTGCGGCCTCTGTGCAAGGAATTGCCCGCAACAGGCCCTGCACATGGAACAGGTTCCGATTATTGATGAACGCCGCTGCATGCGCTGTCAGCACTGTCTGGCAATCTGTCCGACAGGCGCCATATCCATCATGGGGCATACGCCGGAAAACTGTCTTCCGCTCAAGGGTCATTTCCCCGATCCAAAGAGTATGGAAACACTGATTCGAGGACGCCGTTCAATACGGCGTTTTATCCGCAAGAATGTGGCGCCTGACGAACTCAATTATCTGCTCTCCGTTGCGGCACATGCGCCCACGGCAAGCAACAGGCGAGGTCTTCATCTCACAATTCTGGACGACATGAACAGCATGAATGCCTTTCGGGAAGAGCTGTATCGCCGCCTGAGCCTGCCCGAAATTCAGACTCGACTGGAGAGCAATCCCAGAAAGGAACTGTTTGCCACTGCGCCGATTCTCTGGAAAGAACACGGCACAGATCGCCTTCTTCACAATGCCCCTCACTGCATCATCGTGTCCAACCATCGTGAAAGCGGCTACAATCTCCCTGTAGATCCAGTGATTTTTCTGACTACCTTTGAACTCATGGCTCAGACCTGTGGCATTGGTACCCTATGGTGCGGCATACTCTATTCGTGTCTTGAATTCGTTCTCCCGGAATTGAGGGACGAACTGGGCATCCCGAAAACTCACGTTCCACAGTATGCCATGCTGTTTGGGTATCCGGATATCACCTATCCACGCAGTGTTCAGCATGATCCCTATCCTCGCCTTTCCCTGCATCCGAACTGGGGCATCAACTAACCGCAAAATCAGATCAAACCACCCTCCCAAAGGAAAAACCTGGAGCCTGCGTATGGAACTTTTGAATCCAACCCTGATCGTCGTATTCATGGCATGGTTTCTGGGAGGTTTTGTCAATGGGATAGCAGGACTGGGTGCAGCCATGGTAGCCATGCCCATTGTTTCCTGTGTTATGGATGTCCGGCTTGCCATCCTTTCCAGCTGCATTGGGGGGACGGCTGTCAGTATCTTCATTGCCTATATGTACAGGGAACACTGTATCTATTCGGTCATTCGGAGCATGGCTCTCGGCTGCATTCCCGGAGCCATTCTGGGAACACTGATCCTCAGAGTGGCTCCAGCCCACTGGCTCCAGCTCATTCTCGGTTCGCTCCTTATCCTGTACGTTCTCTGGCAATGCATGGACAAGCGTCCACATCCCTTCCACATATCTCTG
>CAMLXE010000010.1 GCA_946490455.1 uncultured Desulfovibrio sp.
CTACGATACTGGCGCCTGCCATCTTGGCAAGCATGGTTGCATATTCTGCTACCTGCTGGCTCTGATCCGACAAATCCAACGCACACAGAATCTTCTTCAAGCTGGGCATAGTCCTCTCCTCCTCTCTAGACGAGCCTGTTGTTACGGAGCAAGACTCCAATCCATCGAAGCCTTCTCTGTTGTTTTCAACATAAGCATTTTTATTTTGGGAGACAAGAGTATCCGTGATTTTTTTCTCGATCTGAATACATTTTTTCTCCGGAAGGTCTTCTCCTGACCAATGAATATTTCCATTCTGAGGCCATCTTACGTGGCCCTGCCATATTGTTTCCACCTGTATTCTTCAGCTGAACGTTTTTTCGCCTGCTGCAAATGTCATATAACAATCAATGCAATAACAGTATATTACACATTACAAAACAACATAATTCCCTGATTGGAGAGACTTTCCTGCAGGTACCCGCAAAACGTAAGATGACCCCAAAAGTCCCTTAGGGAACCGCGTTCGGCCTCGTTTCATAATTGCATCATACTCTTCAGAATTCCGGGTCATATCCCTTGGCGCCATTTTGTTCCAAACAGGAACAAATCAACCTGATTCTCCTTCATCCCGCTTCACCAGACAAGTTTCAGGGTGCAGCGTTATCCATTTTTTTCCTTGACAGGATCTCACAACAAAGACTAGTTTCCCTAAAAAATGATTTTGGGAAACAACATGAGCATCTATACCGCAGACTTCTTTACCAGCTTTGAAAGCAGCCAGTTTTGGGGCTTCTTTTACTTTGGTCGCGCCTGCGGTAGCGAACTGCTTGATTAGTTGTTTCACATAACAAGCATTCGAGGCCGCGGGTTTTATCCGCGGCCTTTCTGTTTGACCGCGGAAAATTTCTCCGCAGAGCCTCATGCCCAATCCTCAAGAGGTAATTCACCATGAGTCTCGGCAAACAGGTTCGTATTCAGCGCATTTTCAATCGTGAAACCGGTCGTTCCATCATTACTCCCATGGATCACGGTGTGACCGTCGGCCCCATCAATGGCATTGTTGATATGCACGACGCTGTCACCGATCTTGCCAATGGCGGTGTGGATGCAGTACTCATGCACAAGGGAATCTGCCGCTGCTGCCACCGTTCCTCGGGAAGAGACGTAGGACTTATTGTCCACCTGTCTGCCTCCACATCCCTTTCTGCCTACTCCAATCGTAAGGCTCTGGTTGGGACAGTAGAAGAAGCCATCCGCCTTGGTGCCGACGGAGTTTCCGTGCACGTCAATCTTGGTGACGACAACGAAAGCGAGATGCTGGCCGATCTCGGGCGGGTAGCGCGTGCCGCCGACGACTGGGGAATGCCGCTTCTCGCCATGCTGTACGCCCGCGGCCCACGCATCACCAACGAATACGATCCCAAGGTGATTGCCCATTGCGCCCGCGTAGGCGTGGAACTTGGCGCAGATATCGTCAAGGTTCCCTATACTGGTGACATGGAAAGCTTTGGCGATGTAACCGCTGCAAGCTGCGTTCCGGTTGTCATTGCTGGTGGTCCCAAGACTGAAACCACCCGAGAATTTCTCCAGATGGTGGATGACTCCCTGAAAGCCGGAGGCGCCGGTCTTTCCGTAGGCCGGAACGTCTTCCAGCATCCTCGCCGGGTTCAGCTCGTCCGTGCACTGCGTGCACTGGTCCACGAAGGTCACTCTGTGGATGAAGCTCTCGCCATTGTGGGTGAATAGACTTTATTTCATCTTCAAAGGAAGTACACGTCATGCCCAAAATCTATTTCAAGAGTGTTCCTTTCAGCAAAGAAGCCGTAACGCTGGCTCTCGAATCTGGTGTGGATGGTATCATTACCGATGCCGCTCATGTGGAAGGCGTACGCAACCTGGCCCTTTGCGATGTCTTTTCCGAAGAGGAACTGCCGCCGGTAAACATGATTTCCAAGGCTGATGAAGAAGATGTGGCCAGACGTATTGCCGGAGGAGAATGCCTTGTTCTCAAACATGGATGGGAAGTTATCCCCGTCGAAAATCTGCTGGCACAACCGGCAGTAGCTCCCCGGCTGGGGCTGGAAGCCATTTCCCTGGATGAGGCCCGCCTTGCTGCAGGAATTCTTGAGCATGGCGTTCCTCTGATTGTACTCCTTCCTGAATGCCTGAATGAACTGAAACAGATTGTACAGGATCTGAAACTGTCACAGGGTAAAATGGATCTGGAAGTTGCAAGGATTACCGAGATTCGGAATGTGGGCCTTGGACACAGGGTCTGTGTTGACACGCTTTCCCTGCTTGAACGCGGACAGGGAATGCTGATAGGCAATTCCAGCGCATTCACCTTTCTGGTTCATGCCGAAACCGAATATAATGAGTATGTGGCAGCGCGTCCCTTCCGGATCAATGCAGGAGGCGTTCATGCCTACGCCATTCAGCCGGGAGATCGAACCGCCTATGTAGGAGAACTGGCTTCTGGTGATGAAGTGCTTATCGTGGCAGCAGATGGCTCCACATCTCTGGCAACCATCGGACGCATCAAGACGGAAATTCGCCCCATGCTCATGATTTGTGCGGAAACAGAAGGTCGGTCAGGAGCCGTCTTCCTCCAGAATGCGGAAACCATTCGTCTGACACGTCCTGACGGAACTCCGGTAAGTGTGGTGACCTTACGTCCCGGAGATGAAGTTCTCTGCCGCACTGACAAGGCAGGGCGTCATTTTGGAATGCGCATTCAGGAAAATATTCGTGAGGCATAGTGGGATGGGTGACAGGAACCAAACGCAGGCGCATCTGGATTATGCCACAATACCGGACAATGAATCGGGGCTTGCGGCGCTGCGTCGTCAGATTGATGCTGTCGATGAAGAACTTCTGGCGCTGCTCAATCGCCGGGCAAGGATCAGCCTTGAGGTCGGAAAGCTCAAAAGAGGAACAGGAGGGCCTGTTTTTCGGCCACAACGCGAGCAGCAGATCATGGATGCACTGGTCAGACGAAATCCCGGTCCATTACCCGATACCCATCTCCGTGCCATATGGAAAGAAATCTTTGCCTCGTCACGGACTCTCCAGAAACCTGTCCAGGTTGCCTACCTAGGTCCTGAAGGAACGCACAGCTACTTTGCAGCAGCAGGCTTTCTCGGACAGCTCATGGACTATCGCCCCTGCACGGATTTCCGTGAAATTTTTTCCTCTGTACAGGATGGACGCTGCTCACTTGGTGTCGTGCCTCTGGAAAATTCTCTGCACGGATCTGTTGTACAGAATTTTGATCTGTTTACCGAGTTTGAGGTCTATATTCAGGCCGAATTTGTCAATCGCATTCAGCATTGCCTGCTGTCCTGCGAGGACTCTGTGGACGCAATAAGAACCATCTATTCCCATCCACAGGCACTGGCCCAGTGCCAGAACTGGCTTCGCAGCCATGCTCCCCATGCGGTTCTCGTATCTGTTGAATCTACCGCAGCCGCGGCCCGCAGATGCCTGCAGGAACCGCATACGGCAGCCGTCGGCCACAAGAATCTGTCTGCCCTGCTCGGTCTTCCCATCCTTGCTTCCAATATTGAAGACGAAGCGGACAATCAGACCAGATTTGTGGTCCTCGCACCCAAACCTATGGAAAATGCGGATGCAGACAGAACTTCCGTTCTGTTTACCCTTCCGGACAAGCCCGGTGCTCTTGCCCGTGTTCTTGACCTTTTTGCCCGCTCCGGCATCAACCTGCGTAAACTGGAGTCACGCCCCCTGCACGCTGAACCATGGAAATATGCCTTCTTTGCCGATCTTGAATGCAATCTCTGCAGACCGGACTATGCCCAGGTCGTGCAGGATCTATGGGAAGTATGCTCCAGTATTCGTATGCTTGGCTGCTATACGGCACTTGGATTCCGGTAGTTCCTGCCTCTCTGAAAAAAAATCCGCAGGGGATTTCCTCTGCGGATTTTTCAACTGAGATTCAGGCCATCCTTTCAGGCCTCTTTTCCATTCGTACGCTCCCATTCCGACTTGAGCTGTCCACAGGCTGCCTTGATGTCCTGTCCTTTGCTCTTGCGAAGGATAGCAGTAATCCCCTTATCCCAGAGGACCTTTTCAAAAGCCAGAATGGAGGCTTCAGAAGGCGCCTGATAGGGGTCCCCTTCTGAAGGATTGTACGCAATGAGATTAAGTTTCCCCTTGACTCTGGAAACAAGTCTGGCGAGTTCCCGGGCCTGTTCGGGGGAATCGTTGACCCCGCCAAGCAGCAGGTATTCAAAGGTAATGCGTTCCCTCGTCTTGAGGGGATAGTCGGCAAGTGTCTCGATAAGTTCATCCAACGGCCACCGGGCGGCTTTTGGCATGATTCTGGCGCGCAGCTCCTGATTGGGAGCATGGAGCGAAACGGCAAGGAATGCCAGTCCACTGTCACCCAGCTCACGCAGCCCGGCCCTGATTCCACAGGTTGAAACAGTGATTCTCCGGGTTGTGAAGTCCATTCCCCGGTTATGATGCAGGATTTCAAGAGAACGCATGACCTCGCGCAGATTAAGCAGGGGCTCAC
Source organism: uncultured Desulfovibrio sp. (assembly GCA_946490455.1). Classification (GTDB taxonomy): domain Bacteria; phylum Desulfobacterota; class Desulfovibrionia; order Desulfovibrionales; family Desulfovibrionaceae; genus Bilophila. The sequence goes on from CAMLXE010000010.1 coordinate 4,520, forward strand.
CCATTCCCATATAGACCAGATTCCGGATAATCGGATGATCAACGCGATCGTCTTTCAGACGAATCCTCGCAGCCAGAACCTGCCCTGCAATTTCTCCAGCTGTCATATTCCGGACAAAGCCCATGCTGCCTGTACTGCAGAACGTACAGCCCATGGCACAACCGATCTGTGAAGATACGCACTGTGCGATCCTTACGGACCCGTCTCGACCGGTACTGGGGATGATGACCGTTTCCACAAGCGCACCATCACGCAGTCGCAACAGAAGCTTTTCCGTACCATCACGGGATGTCTGTACGGTTACAATCTCAGGGATTACAATTTCCGCCACTTCATTCAGTCTGGCCCGCAGCGACTTGGATACATCCGTCATGGCATCAAAGCTCGTAGCATGCTTCTGCCACAGCCATTGCCAGACCTGAGCAGCACGGAACCGGGGTTCACCCAGTTCTTCCACAAAAAACCGCTCCAGTTCAGGATATGTCAGATTGAGAATATCAAGCATGTATTCAGCTCGTTACGCAGAAAGCCCCTGAAGGACAGGAGCTTTCCTCAAAAGTCAGCAAACATTGCCCGCACAGGGCAGACACCCTAGATCTGTTCTGCACTCTTTTTGACAAAGGCAATGGCAGAATCCATATCCGTAACTTCTCCCGCGATCTGGGCCTTGAGCAAGGCTTCGCGGATGATTCCCACAGACGGTCCCTGCGACAGACCGGTACATTCCATGATCTCGTTACCGTTCAGCAGAGGCTCAAGCATGATTTCCGCAGTTTCGGCCCTGTTCAGATACTTCATGTTGTGATTGAAGTAGGTATAGCTGCCTCCCCGTGCCTTGATATCAGCACGGCAGATGGCAATAAGCCGATCCGTCTCGCCCAGTGCCTTGAAACGGCGGATGCCACGGTCAGTAAGCATGAAATGGAACATCATGTGATACCGCACCAGGTGGCAGATCAGATCGATATCCTCAGGAGTAAAATGCAGGCGACGCAGGATCTTGCGCGTTACGCCAGCGCCCACACGGTGGTGCTGATAAAAAGTCCAGCGTCCATTCATATGTTCTGCCGTGTACAGCTTGCCCACATCATGGAACATGGTGGCAAGAACACCGTACCAGTCCATGCCCAGGCCGTCCTCAGGATAGAGACGCATGCATTCGATGGTATGATCAAAAATATTTTCAATCACGCCATCATCGTTACGCTCCTGCTGAACACATGCGAGAGCAGCAACTTCCGGCATCAGGCCATGCAGAATCTGGGCATCAAACAGCAGCTTGACGAATTTCCACATGGATTCTGCCGCGACCTTGCGCCATTCTTCCATGATTTCCCGTGCAGGGACATAATCAAGAATCCGGTTTGCGGACTGTACAATGGCCATCCAGGTATGAGGTTCCACCGGGAGATCAAAATTGGCAGCATACCGCAATGCACGAATGGCAAGGAGATAGTTGTAGCTCAGTGTCACCCCCGGAATACCCACCAGAGCGACGGCCCCAGCACGCTCAAAATCTTCAAAGCCCTCATCCTCACGAGCCTGAGAAGTCGGCTGAGAACTGTACCGATCCCCCTCGAGCGTTTGCAGAAGACGAAGCATACGCGGCGTAACGCGCAACTGTCCCCTTTCAGGATGAGAGGCATCCTCCACATCAGTAGGATAAAAACGCAGCGTTACACCGTTCTCTTCAAGAATGGCCATCGCCCCTTCTTCGGAGCAGGCTTTTGCATTGGGGAAAATCTTGAACAGGGTTTCGAGATCACAAGCGCAGGCGATATCCACATCAACGATACCGGTCTTGTCAAAAATAAGTTTCTGAAGCGGTGCATTGATGGCATAAGCATCATAGCCATTTCGCATAATGGCCTTACAGAGAGTTATGCCGGTTTTGATCTGCTCTGTCAGCGTGGCAGAAGTCTGGTTCATGATAAAAAACTCCTGTGGGAACAACAAATCTGTACAGGTGGAAGCAGCTCCACCGGGAAATCAAAGAACAAACGGCACTGAACCTGCTCACAGAGTCACCGCCGAGAGCAGAAAAGTCAAGACTCTTCCCAAAGAAAACGAATAGTCAGAATTCCAATTCGTGCAGATTTCAACCAGAGTCCGACAAGTGATCCAGCCTGACAGGCAGCACCTCCACGGCTTTCATTGCATTTCAGAGCGTCAGTCCCGAATAGGCTCAACGCGTTTCCCAGAATGCAGGCCACAGACGCAACAGTTCACGCAGGGCCTTCCCTCGATGGCTTCGAGCCATTTTTTCTTCCGGGGTCAATTCAGCCGCCGTACGCCCGATCTCAGGATCAAAAAACAGAGGATCATAACCAAAGCCATTTTTACCACGAGGCGCATAGCCGATACGCCCCTCCCACTGGCCTGACGTCACCAGTGTTTTCCCTTCCGGAGTACAGACGGCAATAACAGACCGGAAACGAGCGGAACGCTTTCCAAGTGGCACGGAAGACAAGGCAGCAAGCAGCTTCAGATTATTGCGCATATCTTTGGTACCACCCGGCAGATCAGGCATATCATCACTGTAACGGGCTGAATGGACACCAGGAGCTCCATCCAGTGCATCCACCTCAAGGCCGGAATCATCCGCAATGGCTGTCAGCCCTGTCAGCCGGGCAACCGTCGTTGCCTTGAGCAGGGCATTCTCTTCAAAGGTAGTCCCCGTCTCCTCCACTTCAGGCAGTTCGGGAAAGGCATGCAGGCCAACGACACGCAGTCCGAAAACCCGAAGCGGCTCTTCAAGTTCACGAACCTTTCCCTGATTTCTGGTTGCAAGAACTACCGTATCCGCGGAAGTAAAGGATGCTTGCGTGTTCATAGATGCCACTCCTTGCACATTACGGCTATATTGCGTACCACGAGCACAGGGTCATGGCACTCGGTCCCGTTGTGCAGCCAAATACCCCTTTTCGTCAATAATGCTCTTCCATGAGGTCTCCCCCATGTCACAGTCTCTGCGCTGCTGTTCCATCAGTCTCGGCTGTCCCAAAAACCGGGTTGATAGTGAACGTCTTCTCGGTTCTCTTGGTATAAACGTTCTCCCCGTTGATGATGTTGCTCAGGCGGATCTTGTCTTTATCAACACCTGTGCCTTTATCCAGCCGGCCATAGAGGAATCTCTCAAAGACATTACACAGTCCGCTGCCGACATTGAAGACAGTTCAAAACGTCCGCTTCTGGTCGTTGCAGGATGCCTTGTCGGCCGCTACCACAAGGACATCCTGGCTCCAGAGCTGCCCGAAGTGGATCTATGGCTGGACAACAATGAACTCGAATCGTGGCCGGAGCAGCTGGCAAGCCGCCTTGGACTTCCTACGCCACCACCTGCCGGGCGACTGCTCAGTACCGGTCCATCCTATGCGTGGCTCAAGATCAGTGACGGATGCCGCCATGCCTGCTCTTTCTGCACCATTCCACAGATTCGTGGAGGTCTCCACTCCCACCCCAAGGGCATGCTTGTTCAGGAAGCCAAAAATCTGCTTGAACAGGGGGTGAAGGAACTGATTCTCGTTGCGCAGGATCTCACGGTCTGGGGAGAGGATATTGGTGAAAAACATGGACTGCGTACGCTGCTGGATGGACTTCTTCCCCTCTCCGGCCTTGAACGCCTGCGCCTGCTCTATCTCTACCCGGCGGGAGTCACCAGAGAACTGCTTCGGTATCTCAAGGAGGCAGGTTCTCCCTTTGTCCCCTATTTTGATGTCCCGATTCAGCATGCTCATCCCGATGTGCTTTCACGCATGGGAAGACCCTTTGCCCGGAATCCGCAGGAAGTGATCGACCGTATCCGTGATATCTTTCCGGAGGCAGCGCTGCGAACAAGCCTCATTGTAGGTTTCCCCGGAGAAACAGAAGAACAGTATGCAGAGCTGACCCGTTTTGTAGAAAAAGTACGCTTTCAGCATCTTGGTATTTTCGACTACCAGCCAGAAGAGGGGACTCCCGCGGCAGCCATGCCAGATCAGATTGACGAGCGCACAAAGACCTGGCGACGCGACGCGCTTATGGAAATTCAGGCTGAAATCAGCGCCGAATGGCTATCGCGCTTTGAGGGCGAGCGACTCTCCATTCTTGTTGATGCGCCACATCCCGAATGGCCTGGCCTGCATACGGGAAGAGCCTGGTTCCAGGCTCCGGAAATCGATGGGATAACCTATATCAGCGGGCCGGGAGTAGAACCGGGAGCAATGCTGGAAGCCGATATTGTGGAATGCCGTGACTATGATCTCGTAGCTCTGAGCTGAATTCCATTCAGGGCGGCAGGCGTGTCTGAAGCACCTGCCGCCCTTCTTTCTGAAATAAAAACTATTTCCACATGGAACGGCGTTCAGAGTAAACGCTTTCAAAGCGTTTGATCTCTTCCTTGTCCCGCGGTGTACGCATGACTGATTTGGCCTTATTCAGCCAATTTTCAGTCTTCTTTCTGTCATTTTGATACAGGGCACTGTAGGCCAGGTGCAGATAGGCCTTGAAGATCTCGCCATTCTCTCCCAAAGATCGACCATAGTAGTAATGAATCTCTGAGTCGTCAGGCAGAACCCGCAGCAAACTTTCATAGTACTGATGCGCTGTCCGACGATCGCCGTTTGCACTCAGCAGGCGTGCATAGAAAAACTGTGCCATGATGTCACCAGGATCTCTCTGCAGAGCCTTCTGGAGCAGCTGCGCAGCCCGTGCATCTCCGATACTATAGTAAAACCGGCCTGCTTCTCTCATGATCAGAGCATCCTGTGGCGCACAGGCCAGCGCCTTACCAAAGGCGGCCTCCGCTTCGCGCACCTGATTACGCCTTTCGGCCAGAATCCCCTGTCCCATGAGCGCAAGACTGTCTTTCCCGTTTTTGGCCAATGCATTTGCGAATGCTCGGGCCGCGACCTCGGGTTCACCATACCGAGCCAGAATCAGTGTGCGTACACGATTGAACCGCGCATCATCGTCCTTCCGATTGCGAACGGAAGCAGGCAATCCCTGAATACGGGCGTTGATCTCGTTGATACGCCCCCCCACATCGGGGTGAGTGGAAAGATATTCCGGAATATCAATCCCGGAGGCCCACTGCTTGCGGCGAATCTTTTCAAAGGCGCCCATCATGCCCTGAGGACGATAGCCTGCCTGCACAAGGTACTGTAACCCGATCTGGTCAGCTTCGGTTTCGTCCACGCGGCTGTAGTTCAGCATGGCAGCCTGCCCGGCAGCCATACTGCCTGCCATCAGGGCGCCACTACCGGAACCACCGCCCAGAAAGACACTGGCCAGAGCCCCAAGGAGGCTGGCAACAGTGACAGTCTGTGCTCTTTCCATACGCGTTGCGATATGCCGTTGCGTGACATGGGCCAGTTCGTGCGCCAATACCCCAGCCAGCTCCGATTCATGTTCGAGCTGCATGATCAAACCGGTATGAACGAAAACGGAACCGCCAGGAACGGCAAAGGCATTCATGGAATTGTGCAGAAGCACGTTGGCGCGAAAAGAGAACGGCTGGGGAGGAACCTTGTTGGCCAGTCGGTCCACAACAGACTGGACATACCGTTTGACCTCCGGATCCTCAATCAGCGGCATCCGTGACCGGACCATTACGTCAAACTTGCGTCCAAGCTCCAGCTCATCCCGAACGCCAAAGCTGCCAAACAAGGCAGCCTGCACCGGAACAGCAGACTGAAACAGAAAGACCAGACTCAGGAACCAGACAAGCGCATGACGAAAGACAATGCGGGCCAGCGCAAGGGGGGAAGGCCGAAGGGCACAACCTTCGGCCATAACAGGAGTTTTTTTCAGATAATATCCCATACTGGGCCTTCCGGAGTATCCCGGACTTCCACGCCAAGCGTACTCAGTTCATCACGTACCGCATCAGAACGAGCAAAGTCCTTGGCAGCTCTGGCTTCCTGCCGCTCGGCAAGAAGAGCCTTCACCCGGTCCATATCCAGACCTCGACGCAGAGCCCGCTTGTCACGCAGGGCATCGAGGAAGGCAGTCGGCTTCTGCGCAAATAACCCCAATAGGGTATCCCAACGGGTCACGGCTTCCCGGAAACGCAGCAAAACAGCCCGTCCCCCTTCGTTGGCCCGCAGTTTCTTGTCTTCAAGAACACGCCCGGCAAGACGGACCATTGTAAAAATATGTCCCAATGCTGCCGCCGTATTGCAATCATCTTCCAGAGCTTCCATGAAGGCCGTATCCTGCTGTTCCAGCTCTGACAGCAAATCCTCCGGGGCCGTTCCCGGTTTCCATTTTTCACGCGCCAGAGCGGCATCAACCTCACGCAGACATTCATAGACACGCTTCTGGCTTCGCTCGTGCTCTTCCATGCTGTCCAATGAAAAGTCTATGGGACTGCGATAATGCTTGCCGGCAAGGAAAAATCGCAAAGTTTCAGGAAGATAGCTTTCAAGAATATCCCGTATCGTCTTAAAGTTCCCAAGCGATTTGGACATCTTTTCCGAATCGACCTGAACGAAACCATTGTGCATCCAGATTTTGGCCAGAGGCTTGTTGAGAGCCGCTTCGGTCTGGGCAATTTCATTTTCGTGATGCGGGAATATAAGATCCAGTCCTCCGCCATGAATATCCAGAGGCAGAGGCAGATGCTTCTCGCTCATGGCCGAACATTCAATATGCCAGCCCGGACGCCCCCGTCCCCATGGGCTATCCCACGAAGGTTCTCCCGGCTTTGCACTCTTCCACAAGGCGAAATCCAGCGGATCTTCCTTCTCTTCTCCTGGTACTACGCGAGCACCGGAACGCAGATCATCGGGACTGCGACCGGAAAGCTTCCCGTAGTCGGGGAAGGAACGAACCCGAAAATATACGTCTCCAGAAGGTGTGGCATAGGCATGCCCACCGGCGATAAGCCGTTCACACAGTGCAATCATCTCCGCAATATGTTCCGTGGCTCGCGGTTCGATATCTGCCCGCAAAACACCAAGAATATCCATATCTTCGTGATAGGCAGCTATATAGGTCTCAGCAATGGCCTCACTGGAGGTTCCTTCATCATGAGCCCGCTTGATGATCTTATCGTCCACATCGGTAAAATTCCGGACAAAGGTGACATCATATCCCTTATACCGAAGCAGACGAATCAATACATCAAAAGCCACAGCAGATCGGGCATGCCCGATGTGGGAGAGCGCATAGGCGGTAATCCCGCAGGCATACACCCCCACCTTGCCATTGGGATGAACGGGAACAAAAGGTTCCTTCTTTCGGGTCATGGTATTATAAAACTGCATGAATGCTCCTGAAACATTACTCTCTTGATATGTGGGAGATACGCATCGTAAACACCGGGAAAACGATATGCGAAGTCATGAAGGAGAACGGCACGATTTCCCGCCCTTCTGGCTTTCTCTTCTTCTCCAGAAAAAGAAAATCCTTTTCTTTCCCGCAAGTTCAAAGGCTACGGGAAAAGAATCTTAGCCTTCAATCTGATTGATCCGACGCAGATGGCGTCCACCCTCAAACGGGGTCGCAAGGAAGATGTCGGCCATATCCAGAGCCACACCCGGCCCGGTAACCCTTTCCCCAATACACAGTACGTTGGCATTATTATGCATTCTTGTCGCACGAGCCTGGAATTCCCCACAGCACAATGCAGCCCGAATTCCGGGGATGTGATTGGCAGTCATGCTCATTCCAATCCCCGTACCGCAGATGAGAATACCATAGGAAGCCGGGTTATCTCCGGGAGTGGCCTTGTCACCGGCGTCTGCGACTACCTGAGTGCAAACCTTCTTTGCATAAACGGGGTAATCGCAGCTTTCGGGAGAAGAGGGACCCAGATCATGGACCGTGTGTCCCTTTTCCGTAAGATGCCGTACCAAAGAAGCCTTGAGTTCCAGTCCCGCGTGATCAGAAGCAATATAGACAGTAGCCATGTTTCTTTCCTGTAGGGTCAAAAGTTGAATTGTCAGTCCGCGAGTTCACGGGCAAACCGAACCCGCAACGCTTGATGGACCTTCTGAAAGGCTTCTGCTCTGGCAGACTCAAGCCGAGCCATATCTTCTGTCAGCAGCGAAAGATCTTTCATGAGGTTTTCATGTTCCGGGTCGGCGAGAGTCGCCATTCTGGCAAGTTTACCGGACAGGCGGGCATGTTCCTTTTTCATCAGTCTCAGACAAGAGGAGAAATGCCGATCAGGTCCCACAAGCCAGCGTAATTCTGTCCACAGGACACAAAGCCCCATGATCACAATCCGACGTACGGCACAGAGCCTGTCGTACGAACATACAGTATGCATGACCGCTCCAGCGATAGACTAACGCGTCCCGCTCAGTTTTTTTATGGGTTCAATATCGGTTCCCTGAGGGAGATCAAGAGCCAACTGCTCGGCAGTAAAGCCCGCCTCAGGCCGTTCCCGATCCTTTACCAGCAAGATGGCCGTATAGCCATCAGGATGCTTCAGCCTTATCTTGTATGGCAGAGGGATTGCCTCATCGTCATATGTGATTTCCATGGTCCAGCCATCCGCCTGTGCCCAGCGCACAGGCAGGCCATCTGCCCGCAAATCAAGTTCACCGGGATGGAGGCCCCCTCTCAGCAGAAAACGCAGATTGCCATCTTCCGTTCGGAAGGCGTCCTCTCCTTTCACGCTTCCAAAAATTTCATGGAAACGCCCATGCATCAACGCGGAGAAATCACGCAGCGAAAATGGTACCGGTTTGCCAAAATTAAGCTGAATACGCCCACTCCCTTCATGAATCAGAGCCTTTTCCTCACTGGGCACATAGACCACGAACAGGTCAGGAGCCTCCAGCAGCCGCGCCACCAGCGAGTTGACCCCCGCCATGACATCAAGCCGAATGGGCAAGGAGCCATTACTCCAGAAAAGCAGAGAGACGCGACGGGTATCCCCTTCCTTACCATACCGGAGACTGCCCCGTATCCTGTATGCCTCCTGCTTCGCCCCCTGACTCTGACTGTAGGAGTCAAATGAATCCCAGACAGCTGCGGCTTCGGAGTCCGGCACCGAACTCTCCGGTCTGACGGAAATCTGCGGAGCACAGGCAACGAGCGTCAGGGATGCAAGCAGGACAAAACATCTCGCAACAGGTCCCATATGCTGTAACAAACTGCAGGTAGCATCAAGAATCATAGTTTTTCCAGCTTGGCACGAACCTCATCCGGCTGAGGATGGTTCTGTTTCAGGGCACGTTCCCAACCCTTTCTGGCTTCTTCAGGACGGCCGCATGACGCTGCAATATCGCCATAATGATCCCAAATGGCGGCGTCATTTCCGTCCGGCAAGGTCACAGCCCGAGAAATGGTCTCCCATGCGGCATCAAACATTCCCTTGTGGAACTGAGCCCAGGCAAGAGAGTCAAGGATATAGCCATGATCGGGGGCAAGCCGGACCGCATTCTGCAATAGGGTCAGCGCCCTATCCAGATCCTTTCCTCTTTCGGCCAGAGAATATCCCACATAATTCAACGCAGGAACAAAATCAGGATGGCTGGCAACAATCTGCTCCATAACCCGGAAGGCTTCTTCCTTTTTCCCCTGAGAATCAAGAATGCTGCCGCGCATATACAGAAACTTCTCATCATCAGGCCAGCGCTGAAGCGCCGCATCCGTTGCCTTCAGCGCCTCATTGAACAGATCATCTGTCAGAAAAAGATGAATTTCCATCAGACGAAAATCTCGGTCCTCGGGGAAAAGCTCCTGTCCGTGCAGGATCAGAGGAAGCGCTTCAGGACGCCGATCGGCATCGTGAAGCAGCTGAATTCGCAACCGCAACGCCCTGTCATAAAAACGGTTTCCCTCAGGAATGGCAGCAAGCAGATCCAGTGTGGCCTGAATGTCCTTGTGGTATTCAAAGGCAATGGCCGCCAGATAGAAGTTCACCTCGTCAGGAACACCGGGACGTTCCTTAAGAGCCGTAAGCAGGCTCTCAGCCTCACGGAACAGCTTGGCATCAAGAAAGAGTGTTGCTGCCGTGAGCCGGAAACCAAAGGTATCCGGTCCGTTACAGGCATACTCAAAGGCCTTCTCCCCCCGTCCCAACTGGATTTCGCCATCAACAAGCCGGATCCATATGTCTTCATTTTCAGGATCCTGCTCCAAAAGGCTGGCATAAATTTCTGAGGCCTTGGCATAGGCCTTTTCCTGTTCCAGCAGTCGGGCCAGTTCAAACCAGGCATCCAGGAATTCAGGGCTTTCCTTGACCGCAAGACGCAATTCACGAATGGCAACCCACGGCTTATTCAGGCCATGCAAGGCCTGAGCATGAACATACCGGACAAACGGCGTCCGCATCTTCTGCGGCAAGGAAGAAAAGATATGATCAGCTTCGGCAAAACGTCCGACCTTGACATAGAGGATAGCAAGTTCCTGCTGGATAAGACGAGAATCCGGATGATTTTGGCCATATTCCTGCAGGATACGGATTGCCCGGTCATTGTTCCCCTCATTGATCCACGTTTCGGCCAGAAGCAGGTACAGGTTGAAATCATCAGGAATGCGCTGAATGGCCTTTTCAAGCAGGTTTCGTGCTTCACCATTTTCCCTGTTCAGAATAAGCCATGCCGCGGCGTCAATGAAGGACTGAGGTCGAGAATCTACCGTCAGCAAGATGGAAGAAGCTTCAAGAACCCCTTCTCGATCATCATGCCGGATGGACTGATCCAGCAGCAGCGTTGCATAGGTCAGCTGTGCTTCCGGAGTCAGATCCCACTGAACGGGTTCGGCCGGCATGCTTCGGGCGCAACCGGTAAGGACCTGTACCGTGAGAGCAGCGCAGAAAAGACTTTGCCAGAAACCACGCAGAAATGTTCCCCGACAAGAGGTATCCAGAGGATCTCCCCTCATGGAGGGAAACGCAGTTACGGGTCGAACTGCAACGAAATGAGGCAAACGAACACGGGAACGCATGACAGGACTCTGAGAAGTTAAAGCGCTGAACAGAACTGTACAGATACCGCAAACAGATTGGAACAACAACCGAAATATTCCCTTCCCGCTGGCAACGAAAATGAGACAGGCAGGACCGTCTCCCCTCTGCAGAAGGGAGACAACCGAAGACCGGTATTCCCTGTATCAGGACTTGTTAATCCAGTCTTCGGAAAAATCGTTGATCCCAGTGGACAGATGGGCCTTCAGTTTCTGCAGCAGGCGAGCCTCAAGCTGCCGAACCCGCTCTCGAGTCACATTGTAACGTTCCCCAATTTCACGCAACGTTACGGGATCATCAGTC
>CAMLXE010000011.1 GCA_946490455.1 uncultured Desulfovibrio sp.
AGGCATAATTCAGGTTGAGCCCGGCCTTGTAGGCATTCTTTTCGAGATTGGATACGCCGCTCCAGACGGAGCTGTCGAGGTCAAGGTGGATATAGCCGAGCTCAACAGCGAGCGTCAGATTCTCATACACCTTGTACTGGCTGTCAAAATTCACTTCCAGAGCGTGGTCATCGGTGGTCAGATAAAGGCCACGGTCCGTTCTGGGATCGGCAACAACCCTGGCCATCTGAGTGTCGTTGGTACCCGTATAGAAGCCGACTGCCAGCGTGTGTGTCAGATCTTCCATGAGGGAGATGTCCGCAAGTCGAGCGACGACACCCCAGGTCCCGGTAGGCGTGTTGCTGATTGCCGCATCATCGGCGATACCGAATCCTCCATTCCAGCCAAAACTTGTGGCACCCCAGCCAGGGGCAACAGTGGGCATTCTTTCGGAGCCGTTCAGTGCATTGGAGTCATCACCGGAGCCATACCACAGAATCAGTCCGGGTGTGAGCATGGGCAGCCTGTATTCGGCAAGGGCAGAAACCAGCCAGCCTTCGCGGGTCAGGTCCATGGAGCCATCGGCTGCCGTACCCCAGTCTGCACGCCCATAGGCAAAATCAAGAGCAAGGCGAAGTGGATCAAACGGAGTGATTTCTCCACCAATGCCCAGCCACCATGCCGGGTTATTGGAATCCTTTGCGATATTGGCTACCGCGGCATTGATGGGCAGCAATCCGGCGGCAAGATGTTCGTTGATGGGTTCATTGTTGTCATCCCGCAGGCTGTTTTTGCCAAGGTCGCCGTACATTCCCCACGGGGTCAGCTGCCAGCCATCGCCGGACATGGGAAGGGTCAGGCCGACAAAGTCCATATTGGTTCCTGTGGAATCAAGGGTAAAGTTGTCATGTTCGGCACGCAACCAGAACAGCGTAGCCGCAACGGTATCGTTGAACTGGTAGCTCACTGTGATGCCTGCGCCATCTGCGTCATCACTGCCAAGGATGGCGTCACCGGTAACAAAGTTGGGAAGGCTGAAGGGCTGAAGCCCCATGCGAACCTGAATGTCGGTCTGGGGGATGGTCCAGTCAACATACATGTACCGGGTCTTGACGTTGATGCCGTCGGTTCCGATGGCTGCACCGTCGTTCATTCCCCAGTCGAGCGATCCAATTTCAAGGAACAGAACTCCCTTGAGGGATTCTGAGGCAACCATGTCAATCTGTGTGCGCAGGCGCTGTCTTGCCTTGAACCTGTCGCTGCCGTCATGTTTGGTAAAGGAGGTGTTGTTCCCTTCCCAGTTGAAGTCCCATTCTCCGGAGACCTTGAAATCTGTAGCGTGTGAAATGCCCTGCATCGTACTCAATACAAGACCTGCTGCGAGAAACAGAGTAGCCAGTTTTCTCATGATCCTTCCTTTTCCGTTGTACCTGCCGACGAAGTACGGGTAGATGTTTGTTCGAGACTGCTTGCGAGAGCATTGAGCCATACGGGCACCTCGGTACGGAATTTTCTCCAGTACATTCTCAGCCTGCCCGGCAGAACAAGCGAAGCAAGAATGCAGACCAGAAGAAGAATGGCCAGACCTTCAACAAGTGCCGTAACAGCCCGGACAAGTATGCAGACAGCAAGTATCCCGATGATTGCTGCCACCACGCCGCGGCCAATCCGCCTGCAATATGTGGCAGCTACAGACATCTTTTGAAGGTGTGGAGGTGAAAGGCGTTAAGCAGAAGGAAGATGCCTCCGGCGATGACATGGCCACGTTCACGTCCCATGGCGGCGAATCCCATGGAAGCCGCAAGACTCAGCAGCATGCCCCGATTGGTGTATCGAATGGCCTGAGCCCTTGTGAGGCCGAGAACGCCTTTTTTTGGATGGTGCCGAGGTGTCTCGGCGGCGCTGAAGGCATCCCACTGACTGCCAAGAGAAAGCAGGTCGTCTCTGGAAAGCTGATACGGATCATATTCAAGCAGTAATGAGCCTGTTCGGGAGTTGATGGCAATCTGGCGTACTCCCGGCAGCATGCCGAGAAGTTCACGTAATGGAAGAGAGTTTTTTTCGAGGCGAAGCGCGGGATGGCGTACGCGTACCCGGCCATCAATGAAACTCGTGATGTACTGTTCAAACATGGATGATTCCTTTCCTGTTACTTTGCTGAGGTCAGTGTTTCCGAATGAGCCGGGGAAAGCACTGGCCGCATGGCATTAAGCGATACGCCAAGAGTCGTGAGATTGTGCAGAACTGCCGAGGGGCCGGGTTGCAGAATACCGGTCAGGCCCGCAGCCAGAAAAAGCGTATTCAGGGTCATGGTGATACCAAAATTGGTCCGGATGCGGTGCATGGCTCCCTGACCCAATTCCAGAGCCGTAGCAAGATGATTCAGATCGCAGTTCATGAGGACAACGTCGGCTACTTCCCGGGCCAGATCCGCTCCGTCCCGCAGGGTCACTCCCACATCCGAGGCGGAAAGTGCGGGGGAGTCGTTGATTCCATCTCCCACCATGATGACCGTGTGCCCTTCTTCCTGCAGATTCCGAATAATGGCAGCCTTGTCCGAAGGAAGAACCTGTGCACGGTATTCATCAATTCCAAGACGTGCGGCTACGGCTGAAGCTGTTCTCTCGTCGTCCCCAGTGAGCATCACAACCCGGATACCTCTGGCCCGAAGTCTTGCCACAACATCGACTGATTCCTTGCGAAGCGGGTCTTCAATACCAATGATACCGGCAAGATTCCCATTGATGGCCAGATAGAGCAGCGAGTGTCCTCTGCGAGTCAGTTCGGTAATGGTTGAACTCATACCCTCCACATTCACCTTTTCGTCATGGTGGATGTAGTGGCGACTGCCTATGAGAACGCGCTTGCCATGCAACCGGGAAGCAATGCCGTGGGCAACCACATATTCGACTTCAGTATGCTCCTCGAGATGATGGAGGTTTTCTTCCTCGGCCTTGCGAACAACCGCACGGGCAACCGGATGCGGAAAATGCTCTTCAAGGCAGGCTGAAAGACGCAGCACTTCGTCTCTCTGAAATCCGGGGGCCGGAACCACATCAACAACTTTGGGCCTTGATTCCGTGAGGGTTCCGGTTTTGTCGAAAACAACAGCATCCGCTGTTGCCAGAGCTTCCAGGAACCTGCCTCCCTTGACCAGAATGCCATGTCCCACACCCTCCCGCATGGCTGCGAGAATGGCCAGCGGCGTAGCCAGTCGCAGAGCGCAGGAATAGTCCACCAGCAGCACGGAGGCAGCCCGTGCCGGATTTCTGGTCAGCAGCCATATGGCACCTGCCAGCAGAAAGCTGAATGGAACAACCGCATCAGCCAGGCGTTCGGCTCTGCTCTGCACACCGGCCTTGAGCGATTCAGATTCCTCTATGAAACGGACAATCTGGTGTAACCGTGTCTCTTCCCCGACATTGGTTGCACGGATAATCAGCTCTCCCTCTTCAACAACGGTTCCTGCAAAGACAGCTGCACCGGCAGAACGAAGAACCCCCAGCGGTTCACCAGTCATGGATGCCTGATTTACGAGCGCTTCGCCTTCCAGAACCACCCCGTCCACGGGAATGGCATTTCCGGCACGGATAATGACTGTATCGCCTTCCTGAACTGTCTTCAGCGGAACGCTGATCTCCGTGCCATCCCGTCGTACCCAGACAGCATCCACATCCAGGGCAAGACTTTCAGCCAGACTGTCCAGTGACTTTTTGCGTGTCCATTGTTCCAGAGCCTCTCCAAAGCCAAGAAGCAGCGTCAGAAGACTTACTGTCCTGAAATCACGCCGCAGAAGTGAAATGCCAATGGCTGAAGCATCCAGAACATCCACGTTCAGTCTGCCGCGCATCAGGGCGTCGATCCCTTTGAGCAGAAAGGGCAACGCGGCTGAAAAGGCCGAAACGACACGCACGGCAAAGGGAAGAAGAGGGCGGACAAACACATACCAGAGCAGAGGTCGCAGGGAGAGACCAGTTTCTCTGTCGTTTATTTGTGGAACTTCTGCCGCTGACCTGACTGGAGAGGGCAAAGGAGCGCTCAGAAGCGTGCAGGCTGTGTCTCGCGCGGAAGGGGTGGCGTAGAGCAGCAGAACACTCCCCGTGCGAGGATTGACCCGGACCCCTTCAATGCCCGGAATGGCATCAAGCTGATCAGCAAGTCTGTTTGCCATGATACCGTTCAGGCGGGACGGGGTTCGCAGGCGTATCCGGCCCGGTATTTCGTGGACAGGGAAAAAATGCATGAAAGACAATCTCCTTGAGTGCATGAACGCTGCCCGGATTGTTGAAGGATAAGCTCTTTCCGGGGCCGAAAGAGGCGTTTTGCCGGAGTCTGTTGCCGATTCTCAAACTGATTTCAGGTGGAACGTTTTCCTTCATAAGTGCTGCGTGGCATGAAGGAAGGGGAGCCAGGCTCCCCTGTTCTTCCTATTGTTCTTCCTTGGCTTCACGGCGCTGTTCGGCCACGTTTCTGGCCTCAGCTACCATGTCATCCATATTTTCTCTGACGGTTTCCACCTTGGCCATCATGGCATCCTTGATGTCCATTCCCCGGCTGAGCAGGTCTGTTGCAAGCGGTTTGATATCCAGTTTCCCTTTGCTCACAGCCACGGTACCCAGAGCCCCCAGGGCAATGCCTCCCAGAAAGAACAGCCCGTATTTCAGGTTCTCGTTCATGATGATTCTCCCTTATTGATTTAGAAATTGATTATTTTTATCAATTATAGAGATGCAAAGTACATCTCCTCAGGTCCACAGAGCTGTTCCGATGCGATGGGCAAGAACAGCCACTGCGTAGGCCAGTGCCGTATTGAAGATCATGCTGAATGCCACCCATCCCCAGTTTCCGGCTTCCTGACGGATAACGACAAGGGCGACGAAGCAGGGAGAATAGAGCAGGACAAAGAGCATCAGCGCAAGTGCCGTTGCCTTGTTCCAGCCGGAATCCTGAGCAAGTCTGTCTGCAAGGGTGGTTGCTTCTTCAGGGTCAACTTCTCCAAGAGAGTAGGCCGTTCCCAGTGTGGCCACGATGGCTTCCTTGGCCGCAATGCCTCCCAGAAGGGCGATGTCTGTACGCCAGTCAAATCCGGCAGGCGCGGTCAGAGGTTCAATGGCTGTACCCATGCGGCCTGCATAGGAGTAGCGCAGTTCCTCACTGGCCAGATCGGCTCTTGCGGCATCGAGTTCTTCCTCGATGGCAAGGGCTTCGGCGGATTCTTCGGGAACAGCCGCGAGCCTTTCTTCAAGCTGCGCAATATTGGCTTCAAAGGGAGCCGCAAGTTCCGGGTCCAGTTTGGGGAATGTCATGCTGGCCCAGATCAGGATGGATACGGCGACAAGAACGGTCCCCGCCTTTTTGAGGTACATCCAGGTTCGTTCCCAGCAATGCGTGCACACGCTGCGCAAGGTGGGCATACGATAGGGAGGCAGTTCCATGACAAATGGCGTGGCTTCTCCCTTGACGATGGTGGAACGGAGCAGGCGGGCTACCATAAGCGCGGATACCCAGCCGGCCAGAGTCAGAGAGAACATGGTTGCGCCGGGATTTTCAGGAAAGAAAACGCCGACCAGCAGCATGAATACTGGGAGCTTGGCACCGCAGGCCATGTAGGGAAGCGTCAGAAGGGTCGCCAGCTTTTCCTTGGGGCTGCGCAGGGTCCGTGTGGCCATGACGCCGGGGATGGCGCAGCCGCCTGCAATGCCTCCACCGATAATGTAGGGCATGACGGAGGCTCCATGCAGACCAAACATACGGAATACCCTGTCCAGCATGTAGGCAATTCGCGCCATGTATCCGGAGTCCTCAAGAAAGGCAATGAACAGAAACATGATCATGATGAGCGGGACAAAGCTGACCACACCGCCTACACCGCCGATGAGACCATCCACAATCATGGACTGGAGCATTCCTTCAGGAATCAGTGCGCCGCATGCTTCGCCAAGCCAGCCAAAGGCTTCTTCGACCCAGCCCTGAGGATAGGCCCCCACGACAAAGGTGACCTGAAAGATAAGGAACAGGACGCCAAGCATGATCAGGGGACCGAACAGCGTATTGGTCAGAACCTTGTCCAGCTTGTCCGAAAGGGCCAGACGACTTTTATTGCTTTCCTGGGTAACGACACCGTTTTTGAGTACTCCGCGGATGTAGCCATACCGATAGTCTGCGATGATGGATTCTGGAGTCGTATTCAGGGTATTCTTGAGGTGGTCGGCGACTCTGGCTCGTTGAGCCATGAGCTTTTCCGTAAGCTCCGGATTGGCCTCACGAGCCTCATTGAGGACGACTTCGTCATTTTCCAGAAGTTTGATGGCGACCCAACGGGGAGTATAATGATGGGTAAGCAGGCCCTGGGCTGTGATCAGTGCCTCCATTTCCTTCAGAACAGGATCAAGGTCAGGACCATAGGAAATATGCAGCGTTTCCTTTTGGGATGCCTGCCCGAAACGGATGGCTTCCCGCAGTGCCTCCTTCAGTCCGGTTCCCTTTCTGGCTATGGTGGGGATTACGGGAATATGCAGTCTCGCGGAAAGTAGAGCCGTATCCACATGAATGCCTGCCTGTCTGGCTTCGTCCATCATGTTGCAGGCAAGCACTACAGGCATGCCCATTTCCATGATCTGTACCGTGAGAAACAGACTGCGTTCCAGCGCCGATGCATCTACGATATCGATGACAGCAAGAGGTTTTGGCGTATCATTGGCAGGGGCAAGAACGTTTCGGGCAACAATTTCTTCCTGCGAGTAGGGGGTGAGCGAATAGGTACCGGGAAGGTCCACGAGAACAATATTCTCTCCATCCAGAGAAACGGTTCCTTCCTTTTTGTCCACCGTAACGCCGGGGTAGTTTCCTACATGCTGATGCGTCCCGGTATATTCGTTGAAGGCTGTGGTCTTGCCGCAGTTTGGGTTGCCTGCAAGGGCAATGCGGACGGCTTTCATATGAAAGGGATGAAGATCATGTATGGCTGTGTTCGCAGTGCTGATGCTGGGGGCCTGACTCATGCGTTCACCTCGACAGTAATGTAGTCTGCTTCCCGGTTACGCAGGGCAAGCGTAACCCCGAAAAGGCGGAGAGCTACCGGATCACGCAGAGGTGCGCGCCCCACAACTTCTACCTCTGTCCCCGGGATAAGCCCCATATCCCGAATACGCCGACCAAGTTCTCCCTCAGCTGCAATGGCAACAATATTGCCCTTCTGGCCTTCTCGCAGCTGGCGCAGTCCCAGTTTCCTCATACTCAGACTCCTCATCTCTGATTTTGATTTTCTTTATCAAAATAGATTGAAAAAAAGATGCGTTCTGTGGGCATAGTTCTACCCAGCATGCCTTCATGAACGCATTGCCTGCAGGTTGTTGGACAGAGCAGAACAAAATTCCGATCTGTCCTTGAGTTGAATCCATGGATGCGATTGAAGTGAAGTATCTTTGGTTCTGTTCCAAGCGCACTTTTCCTTAGATTCAGTTTTGAACCTCTTTTTGGGCCCTTGCCGCATGGCTGAGAGAAACTTTGTCACCATTGATAATGAGTGTCAAGTTCTTTATCAAAAAATAGTTGCTGCTGCACATCATTTTTTATTTTTTCAATAGAAAAGCGTGTAATACAGATAGTTATAAATGAAGTTGACATTCATTTTCAAAATTGAGAAAAGAGCTGTATTGCTGAAGCGGGATATGTTCTGCATTTCAGCTGTCGAACTGGTTATGTGAAAAGCCAGGCCGCAGGGGCGTTTCTCCATGAACGCATGGTGAGATATGCGCTTTCAGAAATTGAGGACATCTGGAAGAAGAGAACGCTTGTGTCCGGACAGTGCGGACACAGCGGATGTCCTGAGCCGATGACATGGGACTGGAGCCGGATAATGAAACATGAAGTGGATGGAACTTTGGAGGGGACGATACGACCCATATGGATGGCGGATTTACCCTTGGCCTGTTTTCTGATCGGGTGCTGTCTGAGCTGTTCGGACAGAAGACAGCTGTTACGCAGACTGGATATTCCTGTGGACAGAATGACATCCTTTGATGTGTACGAACTTCTTGCCCATGCGATAAAAGATGAGAACGCGTTATCGCAGCACGTCAATCAGGTTCTGAAAGGAAAGCTGGAACCAGAAATTTCCGCACTCCGGGCGCAGAATGAGACCGTCATGCTTGATGCCTGCCGCGAAGCGCTGGGTGGGGGAGATTTTTATCGGAAGCTCTGGGTTGCTGCGACCAGACCGGACCTGTCTCAGAAGAGTCAGCATGAATTGCTGGGACTTGTTCAGATGGCCATGTTTGATTCCTTTGATGACGTCTTTTCTTCACACGGCAAGGTAAAAAAACTGGTTCGCAGGAATGAGCAGCAGGCCAGAATGCTCCGCGAATTGCGGATGAAACTTGAAAGACTGCAGACCGAAAAGGAACAGGAACTTTCGGAACTGCGTACAAGAATTCTGGATATGGAGTCGATGGCCGCTGATGCTGCCGTCCGGCATGAACGGGGAGAAAGAGAGGCTGCGCTGGAACAGGAGAACGCAGAACTTCATGGCATGCTGGAAGAGGCTCTGGATCTGCAGACTGAGCAGGAAGCGAAACTTCAGACGTTGTCAGCAGAGCTGGCCCGTATGCAGGCTATCCATGGAACGTGTTCGGAAGAATGTGGCGGCAGATGTTCGGGGTGCACCGAGGCGTGCCCGGTCTGCAATCTCTGCCGGAAACGAGTCCTGATCGTTGGTGGTGTGGAACGGATGGAACCGCAGTATCGTACGCTTGTGGAGAGCTGTGGAGGGATTCTGGATTACCATGACGGCAAGATGCAGGGTGGAGCCAAAAAGCTGGAAAGATCATTGCAGCGCGCAGATATCATCATTTGCCCTGTCAATTGCAACAGTCACGGTGCCTGTCTGATGGTCAAGAATCTGGCAAAGAAGCACCGCAAGGTCGTCCATCTGCTTCCCAATGCCAGTATCAGTACTGTGACGCGAGTCTTTGGAGAGGTGGTTGACGCGGGATGAAGACGTTTTCCCTCTCTTCCTTACTGATGGCGTTATGACAAAACCGAGGATTGGCTTTTTCAGGCAGATATCGGGAACATGGCGTTTTGCGGTATGGCGTGTCGGTGAGAAAAGGTGAAGATGGAACGATGCCGGAACAGGAGGTGCTGCCATGCTGCTTGTCGCATGCCAGCTCTCCGCGCTGTTCAGGCCAGACTTCCAAATGGCGTCGCTGAGCTCTCTATGACAAGAAGACTGCGGGCATGAAGACAGGGCAACGGGATGGCCACGTCTGGTCCGGTCCGTTGCCCCTGCATTTCAGTTCCGTTTCTTTCTGCTCACATACAGGGCATAGAGAAGATTCAGTAAGGAAAGAATAAAGAGACCAAGAAGATACTTCTCACCTTCCCAGCTGAAATGATTGGCCAGAATGAAGGCGAGTCCCGCAGCAAGAGCAAAGAAGACGCTCAGGACCAGAGGGCCGACAGAATTTTTTCCCATTGCAGTTTTCCTCCTTGCAACCACGCCATTTCATCGAATTCGGGAAACGGTGGGCGGAAGCATGTTGTTCAAGAGAACGTTGCCTCTTTTTGAAGGAGGATGTCCATTACAATTCTGTGTGCAGGGATATGTCCTGAAAAATGGCGATACCTCATGTCCGAATACAGGGCATGACGATGTGTCAGCCTGAAGAATCTGAAAGGCATTTTTCCATTATGCGTCGGCAATATTCAGGCGCAGAAGCTTCTTGCGCAGTCCTTCCCGTGTGATGCCAAGCAGTTCTGCGGCCCGGCTCTTGTTGCCACCTGTTTGGGCCAGGGCCTCAAGAATCAGATGGCGTTCGGCTTCCTGAAGGTTGAGCGAGGCTTCAGGTCTGGACGGAGCTGCCCGCTCACTGGAAGGAGAGGAAAGGGCATTGGCCGGCTGGTTCTGTACCGAACTGGAGACAGGCTGACTCTCGGTGAGGTGGGGGGACACACTGTTAAGAATCCGAGGCGAGAGGTCGGACGGTTCTACGCGTGCGCCGAAGGTCAGGGAGGCAGCACGTTCCATCTCGTTATTCAGTTCGCGCACATTGCCTGGCCAGTCATAGGCAAGAAGCAGTCTGCATGCCTCGGGCGTCAGAATAAGGCGGGGGCGCCCCATATAGGCGCAGTGGCGTTCAAGAAAATGCTGCCCGAGCAGGAGAATATCGTCACCCCTGTCCCGGAGGGCAGGGAGACGGAGTTCGGCAACATTGATTCGATAATAAAGGTCTTCCCGGAATTTCCCTTCCCGGACGGCTTCCTCAAGATTGACATTGGTGGCAGCAATCACCTTGATATCCACACTGATGGGCTTTGAACTGCCTACACGCATGACTTCCCGCTCTTCAAGAACACGCAGCAGCTTGGCCTGATTGGGAAGCGTCATGTCAGCCAGTTCATCAAGGAACAGTGTTCCTCCGGATGCCTCCTCGATAAGCCCCTTGCGAGAGGAGACACCTGTTGCCACGCCCTTTTCAATGCCGAACATTTCACTCTCGAACAGCGAGTCGGGAATTGCCGTGCAGTTGACGGCAATAAACGGGCCACTGCGCCGTGGGGAGTTGAAGTGAATGGTTTTGGCAATAACTTCCTTGCCTGATCCTGTAGGGCCGAGAATGAGCGTATTGATGGGGCGTCGGGCAATGGTCAGGGCAAGCTGGATAACCTTGCGCATGGGTTCGCACTGCCCGATAATTTTTTTCGTCTGATAGCTTTCCTGCAGAGTGCGCACCAGCTGCGTATTCCGTTCCGCAAGCAGTTCCTGTACGGCCTTCAGCTCCTCATTCCGGGCCTTGAGGTCGGCTATCAGCTGATCGCGTTGGTATTCGCGGCCTTCTACCTTGACGAGCATCATGCCGAAGGCTTCTGCCAGGCGGACGTAGTCATCCGGCCCTGCACCCTTGCTTGTCAGGGAAAAGAGCAGGTCTTCGTTGGCCGGACGTCCCCAGGCCAGATCGTCACAGAGCGTAATCAGTGTGTTCAGAAAAGAAGAATGTTCCATTGAAGAGCTGCCAGTTCGGGGAATATCCGGTTGTCTTTGGACGGTGTGGACACTGAGGCACCTCAGCGGCGTTCCAGTGACGCCACCCAGCGCAATACTTCAGCTACAGGACCAATAAGGTCTTTGGGAATATAGGCGTTTTCCGTTCCATTTTCAAACAGGTCGTGTGCAAGAGGGACATTCCGCATGATTGGAATCCCCTCTTCCTGGGCGACTGTGATCATGCGCTGGGCAAGCAGACCTTCTCCCTTGGCGAGAATCACGGGGAGAGGTGTCCTGCCCTGTTCGTAGTCGAGCGCTATGGCATAATGGGTTGGGTTGGTCACAAGCACCTTTGCCTTTCTGACGTTATCGAGAGAGTTTTGGGACAGCAGTTCTTGATGGAGCTGCTTGCGCTTGCCCTTGATATGGGGGTCGCCTTCCATTTCCTTGTATTCTCGTTTGACCTCATCCTTGGTCATCATGTGATTCTTGTTGTACTGCCATTTCTGAAACAGATAGTCGGCTGCCGCAATGACGCAGAAGATACCGGCTGCCATGAGCAGCAGATCCTTGACGGCAAGACCTATGGTATCCCACAGATTCCAGATGGATCCGTTCTGAATGGCAAAAAGGGTGGGCAGGTGATCCTCCATGACGATCCATACAGTAACCCCAAGAACCGTCACCTTGATGATGTTCTTGATAAATTCAACCAGATTTTTCAGGGAAAAGATTTTGTTGAACCATTTTCCGGGAGAAAGGTTGTCCATTTTGGGCATTGCCGCCTTGAAGGCAAAGAGCACACCAACCTGGGCCAGATTGGCCAGAAGGGCCACCCCCATGACCAGACCCACCACGGGAGCGATGAGCGAAAGGGAGGCTGAACCAATCACGCCAAGAGCCTGAGGAAGCGCTTCGGCATAGGGACGGGCTGCAATTTCAAGGATACTGCCGGTCATGGCAAGCATGGTTTCCAGAATGCTGGAAGCTGTTGCTATAATATAGACGGCAAGCGCAAGGACGGTGAGTGCAGAAGCAATATCCGGACTTTTGCAGATATCGCCCTTTTCACGGGCCTCACGCAGACGTTTTGGAGTCGGTTGTTCTGTCTTGTCGCTCATGAGCTCTCCAACGGAAGCAGACGACGGAGCTGCTCCATGTTCAGCTGAAGATTGTCAAACATGCTGAATGTGTTGGACATGAGGAGCATGAAATAGAACAGAAGCAGAAACATCGCCACACCGCTCTTGATGGGCATGGCGAGGATATAGACGTTCAGCTGCGAGGCAAAGCGGTTGATAAGACCAAGCGATACGTCGGTGAGCAGACAGGCCACCACAATGGGACCAGAGAGAAGAACCATGATGAGCATGAGCCAGCCGACCAGTCCTGCAAAGAAGAGAGGAATATCAATGGACGTAAGGGTTGAGAAAGGAATGAGTGCGGTGACTGGCCAGAGTTCATAGGAAGCATAGACTGTTGCCAGCATGGCCATGAAGGCGCCGCTGGAGAAAAACAGATAGACGGCACTCTGAAAGAAGAAGGAACCCAGAGGCGATGTTTCTTCACCGGAAAGAGGATCCATTTCTGAAGCCATGGTGGCGCCGCGCTGGTTGTCAATGAAAAAACCTGCGCATTGGATGGCCCAGAACAGAAGGCCTGCCAGATAGCCAAGGAGAAGGCCGATAAGGGTTTCCTTGAGAATAATGACTGAGTAGTAGGAGATCGGCCCGATTCCCATGCCCGGAAAGTTCGGAAGGGAGCTGACAATGGCCGGATGGAGAACAAGATAGCAGGCAAAGACGATGGTCATCCTGAGCTGCCCTGTAAGGATTGTTCCGGCCATGAAGGGAGCAACCTGAACCAGAATGAACAGGCGTGGCATGCCTATCAGCAGCGCCAGCAGATGCTGATAGAGATGCAGATCGGAAATCAGTGCCTGATAATCCACAGGATGCCTTCAGATCAGGTAGAATCGGTTAAAAATTTCGTTGGAATAGCGGAGAATTTCTCCTCCGAGCCATCCACCCATGAGAAAAAGGGTCAGAACGACTGCAATCAGTTTGACACCAAAGGAGAGCGTCTGTTCCTGCAGCTGGGTTATGGCCTGAATGAGGCTGAGCAGGATGCCCACCACCGAGGCGATGACAATCGGCGGCATGGACAGCATGAGCACGAGGTACAGTGCTTTGACAGCATAGTTGATGGCAGTTGATTCCACCTGTGGCTCCTTGCATCCATTTTTGTGGGTTAAAGCTTTACCCGGCTTACAGGCTGAACCGAAATTTCCGGAGTCAGTTCCTGATAGGACACGACAGGCAGCTCATAGTGCTCACTTTCGATAAGTCGCCGGACATAGCGGCGGATATCCATGGAAGCCAGAAGAATGGGACGTTGCGTTTTCAGCTTGTATTTTCCGGCTGCGGCATCCACAGCCTTGAGGAAACGCTGGGTTACGTCCGGATCAAGGGCCAGAAAGGCTCCGGCAGAGGTCTGGCGAATGGCCTTGCGGATCGTTTCTTCCACGTTCGGATCCATAAGAATGGCGGGGAGCATGTTCTGTCCCTTGGAATACATGTAGCTGATCTGACGTTTCAGGGAACTGCGCACATACTCGGTGAGCATGACCGTATCCTTTTCCTTCGGACTCCATTCGATAAGCGCTTCGAGAATGCTGCGCAGATCCCGAATGGAAATCTGTTCCTGAACAAGACGCTGGAAGATTTCTGCAATGCGCTGAACGGGAAGAAGACGCGTTGCTTCCCGCACAAGATCGGGTGCCCGTTCTTCCATTTTGTCGAGCAGGTATTTGGTCTCCTGCATTCCGAGGAAGGAAGAGGCGTGTCTGGCCAGAACGAGCGACAGATGGTAGGCGAGAATGCGGGCGTGCGTCATGCAGGTAATGCCCGCCTTTTCCAGCAGCGGGCCGCGTTCTTCGGCAACCCAGAGAGGGTCCACTCCGGGCAGGAAGCGTTCTCCCTCTTCGTAGTCGATACCGAGCAGAGCCAGATTTTCCTTGGTATCACGAACCAGCAGGCAACCCTTTTTAAGGGTACCTCGTGACATTGGAATTTCGTTGATGTTGAGAAGGTAGGAAAATCCGGACAGACCTGGATTGGGACGGATATTGATGCCGGGGAACGGAACACCCAGATCAAAATAGAGCGCCCGGCGCAGGGCCGACATCTCATCATTCAGGGAATCATAGTCGAGACTTGCAACCAGCTCTTCTGAAATGTCAAGAATAATTGGCACAGTAGGCGCAAATTCGTCTCTGGGGCCGGAACTGGCTCCAGGTCTGGGCCTGGTCTTGACGGATGGCGCAAGCGATTTCTGAAATTCAGCCTTCGAGTCCCGAGTCTGAGGCATGGCCGCAATGCGTTGCAGCACATAGCCAAATCCTCCAAGGGCCGCGGAGAGAGTGAAAAGCTGTGGCTTGGGGAAACCGGGGATGAGAGCGAAGAGGAAAACCAGTCCACCAGCCATGAGCAGCGCCTTGGGCTGGGCAAAAATCTGACCGCCAATCTGTGCCCCGACATTTTCTTCCGAGTCCCCTGTGCGGGTGATCAGAATACCTGCGGAAATGGAAACGAGCAGCGAGGGGATCTGAGAAACCAGTCCATCGCCAATGGTCAGAATACCGTAGGTATGCAGCGCTTCTCCAGCCGTCATGCCGTGCTGGGTAATGCCAATGATGGTACCGCCAACAATATTGACAACTGCGACAATCATGCCGGCAATACTGTCGCCCTTGACGAACTTCATGGCACCATCCATGGCGCCGTACATCTGCGATTCCTGACTGACGCGGTTACGACGACGCTGCGCCTCTTCCATGTCGATGACGCCAGCGCGCATGTCCGCATCAATGGACATCTGTTTGCCGGGCATGGCGTCGAGAGTGAAACGTGCTCCCACTTCGGCAACACGTTCGGCACCCTTGGCGATGACGATGAACTGCACGATGGTCAGGATAAGAAAGACCACGGCACCGACCACAAAATTCCCTCCAAGTGCAAACTCACCGAATGTATAGATGATTTCACCGGCGTCAGCCTGAAGGAGAATGAGTCGGGTCGTGGTGATATTCAGACCGACCCTGAAGAGGGTCGTAAACAGAAGCATGGTGGGAAAGACGGAAAAGTCAAGTGCCGTTTTGACGTACATGGACATCATGAGCATGATGAACGACAGGGCCATGTTCGTTCCAATGAAGGTGTCCACCAGTGCCGTGGGCAGTGGCAGAATCATGAGGCCAATGACAACGATGAGCAGCAGGACGAGGGCAATATCGTTGTGCCGCGTGATCAGGCCTACTGTAGTGCGGGCTTTGGCGAAGGCGCTCATGAGTCTGTTTCCCCTTCTGAGGTTCCTGGGGTTCCGGAAAGAACCATGTAGGACTGTACCGCATCGCGGGCTTCGTCTTTGCGGTCAAGCAGCCACAGGGCACGGGCACGCAAAAGATGAAGTGCCGCATCTCGTGAGGAAAGTATCGCTCCATCCATGGCAGCGTGCAGGTGACGAAGGGCAATTTCTCCTTTCCCGTCTTCAATGGCCACTGCGGCAAGGAGGGCATGAGCCTGACGGGACAGACGGTCAGCCTGTTCGGATGAGGCGGCAAGGAGAAGTGAAAAAATCCGTTTTGCGGCGTCATTACGCCCCATGCGGAAATACAGATAGCCGAGTACGGCCAGGGTCATGCGCTGTTCCTGGGTAAGCACGTTGTTTAGCCCCCGATCAT
>CAMLXE010000012.1 GCA_946490455.1 uncultured Desulfovibrio sp.
TGGTCTCCAGTTCCTTGATCTGATTCAGGAAGGGAACTTTGGCCTTATGAAGGCCGTGGATAAATTTGAATACCAGCGCGGCTACAAATTTTCCACCTACGCCACCTGGTGGATCCGGCAGGCCATTACCCGGGCCATTGCAGATCAGGCCAGAACGATTCGTATCCCTGTACACATGATCGAAACCATTAACAAGCTGATTCGGACTTCCCGTTATCTGGTGCAGGAACTGGGACGTGATCCCACTCCTGAAGAGATCGCGGAGCGTATGGAATATCCTGTGGACAAGGTCAAAAAAGTCCTCAAGATTGCCAAGGAGCCCATTTCTCTTGAAACACCCATTGGTGACGAAGAAGATTCGAGTCTTGGTGATTTCATTGAAGACAAGAAGGCTGTGGCGCCTGCTGAAGAAGTGGTTAACACAAAGCTTTCTGAGCAGATTGCTTCCGTTTTGGCCGACCTCACACCCCGCGAGGAGCAGGTGTTGCGCAAGCGCTTTGGCATTGGAGAAAAATCGGATCACACGCTCGAAGAAGTGGGCAAGCTCTTTAACGTGACGCGTGAACGTATTCGTCAGATTGAGGCCAAGGCTCTGCGTAAACTGCGCCACCCTGTTCGGAGTCAGGTCCTGCGTTCGTTCTATGACAGTTAAGTCGATGCTTGTAGAATGAAGATGAAAAATCCCGCCGAATTACGGCGGGATTTTTTTTGCAGGAGAGAAATCTCGCCTAAATTTTTTCTGCATATAGTCTCTGTCGTTTCGTGACCGAATGCTGAAGGGGGCGACTGATTGTGCAGACAAAGGCTGTCTGCAAGAGGGAAGTAAAGAGAGATAACAGAGGGTTGTTTGCGTTTTTTGAGGCAAAGGGACTTGGCGAAATCAGTGAGAAGCCTGGTGAGGCGGGTACAGTGGAGATAAAAAGTCAGCCCTGTTGCTTAGGAGGGAATACATTGGCAGCAAAATGTTTTTTTCTGAAGAGGACACTCGCTTCCCTTTGTATGAAGTGGTTTGCCCGGCAAAATCGGAATGATTTTCACAGCAAGCCATTTCCTTGGTACGCTGTTGGAGTTTCTGAGAAAAAAACAAAGAAAGAGAACAGGAAAGGGAACACTCTTGCACGGACAAGCCAGAAGTTTGGTAGTCCCGTTAAGCTTGCGCGATTACGGCGCACAGATAGAGCATGGGTACATGAACGCACCCGAAATAGGTTTCTCCAGTCTGATCAGGTCTATCTGATGTAGTCATCCATTCCGGCAGCCGTGCAGTTGGAACCCAGCCAGAAGGCGGAAGCCCAGACCATGAGCGCTGTGGTTTGTGTACTGTCCAGACGACGAAGTTTGGTTTCCAGACTGGAATGGCTTATGCCATACCGTGTATGCAGGTCTGTAGTCTTACAGAGCGTATCAATATGGAGAAGCAGGTAGGAAAGACGCGTGTGATCAGGGAGCAGTCGCAACCCCTTGTGAGCTTCAAGGAGAGCCTTCAGTTCAGCATCGGTAAAGGTTTTTTTTATTCCGTCAATTGCCTGAAAAAAGGTATCTACAGCCCAGGGCAGAATAAATTCGGCCCCGGCATTCTTGGTATGAACATAATCTCTGAGCCAGCGTTCCTGCTGATCCCCTGTATGTGTAATGATTGGAGACATGGGCTATCCTTCCTTCTGCAAATGATACGGACTATGCTTTCCCATACTCGGAACAATGAAAAAGTTCAAGGCGTTTTTTCAAATATAAACAAATGGATATGTATCTTTGGAAAAATTGCCAACGGCATGGATTGAACTGACGAAGACAGGGATCGCTCTGGCGTCCCATTCGTGCAAACTTTTGTCGGATATCCCGCATGAGACAAAATGCATTGAGGACAGAGGGAACATGGGCGCCAGACAGCATACTGCCCGGTGTAGTACCCTGCTCATGAATCCTGCGATTCGAGAAGATCTTCAGCATACCAGACTCGCTTCATGGTCAAACCACAGGCAGGAGCCGTCTGTGGGGCCTTTCTACGGTCTCGAGAATGAAGGATGGCAAGAACTTCTGAAGGTTCAAGACGTCCCTGACCTGTTGCAACAAGCAGCCCCATAAGATTACGGACCATCTGCTTGAGAAAGCCATTGGCTTCAAAAGTCCATGTCAGTTCCAGACAGTCTGGCGGCAAGACTCCTGCAGGAGTACGGAAAATAGTGTGTATAGTGCGAATGGTCGTATGCAGATCCGTCCCTGTGTTCCTGAAACTGGCAAAGTCATGGGTGCCCGTCAGATATTGGCTGGCCTCATCCATACGCTGAACATCCACGGGCCCGGAGGCCCAGACAAAGGGGTAGAGTTAGGGAGGCGCATAGCGACGTGAGAGCCATAGCCTGTATTCATAGGTTTTGCGGATGGCGCTATGCTGCGCATGAAATGTATCAGGCACAAGCCGGGCATCAACGATGCGAATGTCACGCGGCAGAAGTGTGTTCAGAGCCAATTGCCAGTTGAGGCTTGTCCTGTTGTCAGGGATATCCAGATGAGCAACCTGTCCGTCAGCATGGACACCGGAATCGGTGCGACCTGCACCATGAACGTGGACTTTCTCTCCAAGAATATGGGCTACGGCATTTTCGAGAAATGTCTGAATGGTGGGCAGTGGCTCGGCATTTTTGCGTGCCTGAGTTTGCCAGCCATTGTAGGCGGTACCAACGTAGGCGATGGTAATTTTTAGACGGGGCATGAAATATCCTTTCCTCGGTACACAATACAAAACAACGCCTTCCCTGCGTCACCATGGGCCGGTTTCGCACGGGAAAAGCGCTGTTCGGAAAACTGTGCTGGTAATTTCAGGCCACACAACCAGAACCCGCCAGAAGGAGGGAAATGAAGATGCGGAAACCGGTCAGTTGCGTTCGCTTACCGTGATATTAAAGGCAAGAGAATAAATGTAGTGGAAAAAGTCCACATATTCTACAAAAACCTTGTCCGGAACATGAATTCGTGCCGTTGCAAAGTTCAGAATGCCTTTCACTCCGGCGTCAACCAGGTGGTCAGCGGCTCGCTGCGCGCGTTCCGGCGGCGTGGTTATGATACCGATTTCGATGTTCTGTTCTTCTACTATACTCTTCAGATCATTGGTACATGTTACTTCAAGACCATATACCTGTTCGCCTATCTTGAAAGGATCACAATCAAAGGCACCAATGATATGAAAGCCACGGGTCTTGAATTCACCGTAATGCAGCAGGGCTCTTCCGAGGTTACCAACACCAATAAGTGCTGCGCGCCATTCCCTGTCCACACCCAAGGATGTCTTGAGTGATGCAATAAGGCTGATAACATTGTATCCTACACCGCGTACGCCGAATTCTCCAAAATAGGCCAAGTCCTTGCGTACCTGAGAGGCATTAACGTCACAAGCCTCGGCCAGAGGTCCGGAAGAAATGACCTCAATGCCGTTTCTTCTCATACTTTCAAGAACCTGAACGTAGATGGCGAGACGGCGGATGGTGGCTCCTGGAATACGTTGTTCACTTTTGAGAGGAGACATAGCGGTACCACAGTTGTTTGAAGATGACGCAGCCGGAAAGGTTTTCCCAGAAGTTGGAAACCTTCGGCGGGAACTTTTCCCGCCGAAGGTGAGAGTCCTTCCGAACAGCTTAGATGAAGGGGTTCGCGAAGAGGATGATCAGGTTTACAACCAGAGCGTAAATGGCCAGAGATTCAATGAAGGCCAGACCGAGGATGAGGCAGACCTGAATCTTGCCAGCGGCATCAGGGTTGCGGGCGATACCTTCGCAGGCAGCACGCAGACCAAGTCCCTGTCCGAGACCGCAACCGGCGGCGGCGATAGCCATACCGAGGGCAGCGCCGATGACGCCAAGGCCAAGCGAGGCGGAATCCAGCTTGACAGGATCGCCGTCAGCAGCAAAAGCAACGCTGGCAACAGCCATCAGAGCCACGGTGCTAAGCACGGTCATGAGAAACTTGCGCATTTTGGATGCTCCTTTTGAGCGGTTTGTGTTGTTATGTATTTTTGGCCAAAAGACCAATTCCCCACAATGAATTAGTGTGCCGGTTCAAGAGCACCTTTCAGGTAAATCATGGCCAGCATGTAGAAGATGAAGGCCTGAAGAACCTTGGCAAGCAGGAACAGAAAATAGATGGGCAGCGTACTGACGATGGGCGCCATAAGGAAGAACAGCACCAGTACGATTTCTTCACCGCGGATGTTACCGAAAAGACGGAGCGTCAGTGAGAGAGGGCGGGCAAGGTGCGAAATAAATTCCAGAATGAGCATGAATGGGGCCAGTGGGAGCATGGGCCCCATGAAGTGATGGATATAATGCCCATGCCAGCGTTTGATGCCCATGTAGTTGTAATAAAGGAAAACAAAGACGGCCATGCCAATATTGGTGTTTACATTGGCTGTAGGAGCGTCAAAGGCAGGAATGAGGCCCAGAAGATTCTGCATGGCAATGAAGAGAAAAAGTCCGATCAGGACAGGGAAAACCTTGCGTCCGTCTTCTCCCATATTGGTAACGGTAAAATCTTCCAATCCACCAATCAGCAACTCAAAGGTACTTTGCAGCTTGCCGGGAATCAGGGAAAGATTGCGCCGTACGATCCAGCCAAGGACAAAAAGAATGAGCATGGCTATCCATGTATAGAAAACATGCCGAAATTCGACGACTTGTCCGCCTATGGTGATATGATCGAGATGAACCAGTTCGGAGAGAAGAATCGGTTCTGGAAGTCCGCCTGCCATGAGTGCGCTCCTTAAAAAATCGGTCTGCTGTTCCTGGATGACTCGAAACAACCCCAACTGCATCGAGTATCCATAAGGACAACATCAATGTATCCTGTCCGTTTCTCTTTGAAATGTTTTCCTAATTTTGGGAGAACAGAAAGATTTTCAGGCAGGAGCATGATGTCCGTTGTGTACGATGATGTCTTGATCAGCGTCACAGACTGTATCTGTACCGCGTTAATCAGGCTTTTTCAATGCTTTTTTCATGCCTGCGATGGTAATGATTGCAAGAAGGCTTGCAATGCCAAGCAGCAGAGCGGAGAGAGGTGCCTTACCCCAGATAAAGGCACCGAAAATCAGACATCCGGAAAGGAGCAGGCGGATATTGAAACTGACCAGCAGGCGGACCAGAATGGAGACGCTCCAGCCTTTGGGCGTAAGATTCTGGACAAGCTTGGCCAGCGCATAGAAATTCCATGCAGCGATTGCGCCTCCGCAACCAAACCAGAAGACCCAGATTCCCCCGCTTCCGAAAGGGCTGGTAACGGCTCCCGTGGCAAGGGTTACAAGAGTGATGCAAATCTGCCAGACCAGAATGTTCCGAACAAGTGCGTCACGTACATTTCTCTGCCAGAGCCAGCGTTGGAGAAAAAAAATTGGATTAGGGACGTTTCCCGGCATATCCGTTTCCTTTTTCTTCCTGGCGGATCAGGTACTTTGTATCCATCCAGACGTTGCGGAATCCTGCGGCAATGCCAAAAAGAAGTCCTGCT
The DNA here is from genome assembly GCA_946490455.1 of uncultured Desulfovibrio sp. GTDB lineage: Bacteria > Desulfobacterota > Desulfovibrionia > Desulfovibrionales > Desulfovibrionaceae > Bilophila. Next base: position 5,497 of record CAMLXE010000012.1, read on the forward strand.
CCGGAACACCAGGGAAAGGTATCCAGCCAGTAATCCAGTGCATAACCAAGCCCGATGCCTACAATAATCCCGGAGACCATGTGCAGCCCGATAACACTGGCACGGCCCAGCGCGTCAAACGTTCCTGTCCCGGAAGGCATTTTTTTGTTCTGCTCAGAAGGTGTCATTTCCATTCCCTTTCCTGGCATGAAGCCTTGTTTTCTGTACTCTGTGTGGCTTCGGAGACGGGTAATCCCATGGCATCAAGAAGTTTGCATGCCGCACGATGTGCGCTGCCCGGTTTTCCGCAGCGGTTGCGAAGTTCTTCCAGATCGGTCTGAAGTTCTTTCAGGCTGTCCGGATTATCCAGCCAGAGTGCAAGCTGTGCAGCCATACGATCCGGGGTTGCGGCCTCCTGCAGAAGTTCGGGGAAAATTTCCCTGTTCATGATCAGATTTGGCAAGCTGACCCAGTTTATCTTTATGAGTCGGCGCGCTACAAGCGCTGAAAATTCCGAGACACGATAGGCAACGATAGTAGGAACGCCAACCAGTGCCGTCTCCAGTACAGCCGTGCCGGAAGCAGCAAGAATGCATTCGCAGGCACGCATGGAGAGGTAGCGGCGGTCAGGATCGGTAAACAGAATGGGAATATCGGACGGCCAGAGTTCCCGCAATCTGGCCTCACTCATATTGGGCGCCCGCAGACAGCGGAAGGTGACATTTCTTCCCTGATTCAGCAAAATTCGAGCTGTTTCACCGAATGCGGGCATCAGATTTTCAACTTCCTTGCGCCGGCTGCCGGGCATCAGGCCGATACAGCCAGACAGCGGTGCAAACTGTTTCAGATGAGGCCAGTCCACAAGATCCACAAGAGGGTTGCCCACATAATCCACATCAATACCAAACTGGGCATAAAAATTCGGTTCAAAGGGAAGAATACAGAACATGCGGCGAATGTGGCGCTTCAGAAACTCGACTCTTCCGGTTCTCCAGGCCCAGACCTTGGGAGGGATAAAATAGTAGGTGGGAATTCCAAGTGCGTACGCAATTTTTGCCACTCTGAAGTTGAATTCTGGCGCGTCCACCAGAACAACGGCATCAGGACGCAAGCGTTCAAGCTCTTCTTTGATCCGACCCAACATGCGGACGGCCCGCGGTATGGCGGTAAGTACCTCGGCAATGCCCATTACGGACAGTTCCTCGACGCGCAGCAGATTCTTTTGCCCGGCTCTGGCAAGATTCGGGCCTCCCATTCCGAAGGCCTGAAGGTCTGGATGCAGTATCTGTAAGGCCTGTAGCAGTGCGGCACCCTGTATGTCTCCGGAAAGTTCTCCGGCATTGATCCAGATTTTGGGCATTGGAACTCCTGCGTAAAGTGTCTGCGGGATGGCAGAAGATGGTCTCCTGTCCGGCAGGAACAGCATAACAGAACGTTGCTGGCTTATGAAGCCGCATTTGGCAGAAATAAAATGCAAGAAGAGAGGTAACCTTCTCGCATGGCTGATCGTAGAACAGAAGAATGGCCAGCCGGTGCAGAGCAGCTATTTGATAGGGCGTTATGCAGATAAATAAATATTTCAATATTGTTAATGTGTTAGTTGAAGATAGTACAGTTTCATCTGTCATGATATGGCAGATGCATTTCTATAGAATGAAAATAGTCAGTTCAGCATAACTGGCTTGCTTATCTGCCATGGGGCCGAATCGTTCCTTCACTGTGTCAGCTTTTTGTTCAGAGCAGTTCCCATTCCGTTCGGCGATTGAAAATATAATTATATCTTATGGAGAATGTTTGTAAAAGGAGGAGACAAATTGCTATGTTAGTGGGCAAGAAAATTGGTGAAGACGTAATCGCGCAGTGCCTGTGGCCAGGGACGCAAGGCAGATCCCATGCAGGCGGCATATTTTCCCATACTCAGTACAGCATAGGGAGGTCGAGGAGCTTCGTGTTTCCATTGTCTTTCGGAAATGCCGCGCACCATGGATGGAATATTGGCCAGTCTGATAGTTTCCGCAGCCAGATCGCACCACGAGGCCTGTCCTCCATTCACAACATGGAAGAGGCCTGAGGCCTTTTTTTCAAGCAGGTTGAGGCTGGCCTTGGCCAGATCCGGGGTATAGGTAGGTGAACCCGTAATATCATGAACGACTTTGATTTCGTTTTTGGAGCGGGCAAGCTCAATAATGGACTTGATAATATCCTTGTTCCCGGGACCAAACAGACAAGAGGTTCGGATGATACAGCAGTTGTCGAGTTTGAGCTCCTGCAGGGCTGTTTCACCCGCGAGTTTTGTACGGGCATAGGTTGAAAGAGGATCGGGACGGTCTTCTTCCGTATAGGGTGCGTCCTTTTTTCCATTGAAGACCAGAGCGCTGCTGTAGTGAATGAGATGGATGTCAGTACCCTTGACAAGGGAACCAAGCAGAGCAGGAAGCCCTCGATTCAGCGAGAGCGCTTCTTCCGGATGGTTTTCCGCTGTCTCGATATCTGTCCAGGCCGCAGCATTGAGAATGGCATTTGGAGCAATAAATTCAATACGGTCACGTAGCTCGACAGGATCAAGCAGGTTGCATTCTTCCCTGGTCAGTGAGTGGGCAGTCCAGCCCGATACGGCAAGCTGATGCATGAGAGCCCGACCAAGCAGACCATGTCCTCCGAGAACAAGCGCAACAGGGGTATCCACATTTTTCTCCAGAATCGCCGAGGTAGGAAAATAGATAAATAATTTACCAGTGGCAGGGTGAGTCGTCAACTTGCGAGGAAACCCTGCCTTGAGGTATGAAAACTGAATGGGTCTTTTCAGATGCTGCGAGGCTCTGATCACCTGATATTCGGGGAATTATCGTGAAACAGGGCATACTTCTTACAGCCTTTGGGTCCGGCAGCGTACAGGGTGAAGCGTCTTTCCGGCGTTTTGATGCGCTGGTCCGGGCGCGCTTTCCCGATATTCCTGTTCGCTGGGCCTTTACTTCCATGCTCATGCGGGAGCGATTGGCCTCGGCACGAAAGAAGTCGGATTCTGTGGGCAAGGCACTTAGCCGAATGGCCTTTGAGCGCTTTACGCATGTAGCCGTGCAGCCGCTCCAGCTTATTGCCGGGTTTGAGTACGGGGATATCCTGACGGTTGTGCAGCAAATGCAGAAAGAAGGACTTTTTGCGGCATTGAGCATGGGCGAACCTCTCCTGACCGAAAGGGACGGCGGAGATGCCGCCAGAGTTGCCGATGCGCTTCTCGCGGGCCTGCCGCAGGAAAGGCGTTCTGATGAGGCCGTGCTTTTTATGGGACACGGGAGCCGCCATGTGTCTGAAAGACAGTACGAGATATTATCCCGTATCATCCAGGAACGAGATCCGCTTGTATTCATGGGAACCCTGAATGGGGCAGTTCGGCTTGACGCCATTCTTCCCCTTCTTGCCGGTGTCCGGCGTGTCTGGCTGCTTCCGCTTCTGGCCGTGGTTGGACGGCATACTCTGGAAGACATGGCTGGTGCTTCAGAGAATTCCTGGTACTCCAGGCTGACTGCCTGTGGAATTCACTGTACCCCTGTTCTCAGGGGGATGACAGAATATGAAGGTCTGCTGGATATTTGGGGAGATCATCTTGCATGTGCCATGCGAGACTGGCCACACACTCAGACGTCATCATCTCATCCTGCCTGATCAGAAGTGTCAGGCTAGACACGGCGTATGGAGCAATAGCCGAATACATGGAAACGACTGCCCGGTTATGAATCTTGGTGAGCCATAACCGGGCAGAATCCATTCTCAGGCAAAGGCCTTCTGGCCCTTGGCCATGGCAGCGTCAAATTCATCCTGAAGTGTCCTGATGAGTTCATGGACGGACAGGATCTTGTTGATGCGGAAGACATTGGACCCGCAGAAGGCAAACCCTTTGCCAAGATTGCCACGCATGGCGTTGATCAGGGCAAAGGCAATGCAATAGGGTGTTTTTTCCTGCTGGCAGGTACTGACACAGTGAAAAACACATTTGAACGGTTTCGTCTTGCCGCTTTGCATGGATTCAATGAATTCGTTGCGCAAAGCCCGTCCCGGCATGCCGACAGGACTCTTGATGATGGTGACGTCCTCTTCTTTGGCCTCTATGTAGGCCTCCTTGAACCGGATATCCGCATCGCATTCTTCCGTGGCAACAAATCTGGTTCCCATCTGGACCCCAGATGCTCCAAGATCCATGAACTTCTTTATGTCTTCACCCGTGTATACGCCACCGGCTGCAATAACGGGAATTTTGCGTCCGGCCTTGTCTTCATAGGGCTTGACGGCTTCGATAACCTGAGGAACCAGCTTTTCAAGCGCGTAGGCTTCGTCTGTAATCTGGTCGGGCTTGAAGCCAAGATGTCCACCGGCCTTGGGACCTTCAACGACAAAGGCGTCGGGGGTATAGCCGCAGCTGGAGAGCCATTTTCGGGCAATCAGGCCAGCCGCTCTTCCCGAGGACACGATGGGAACAAGCTTTGTTTTGAAGGCCTGCTTATTACGTTCACAGGTTTCATTAAAGATTTTGGGAAGATCCATGGGCAGTCCGGCCCCGGAGAAGATGATGTCGGCATGGTTTTCAATGGATGTGCGGACCATGTCTGCAAAAGTGGTCAACGCAACCATGATATTGACGCCGATGATTCCCTGTGTCGCCTCGCGGGCTTTCTGGATTTCACGCCGCAGCGCACGCAGGTTGGCTTCTATGGGATTTTGTGCCACATCGGCTTCCTTCATGCCGATCATGGCTCCGGCGATAACACCAATGCCGCCCTCATTGGCGACAGCGGATGCCAGTCCGGAAAGAGATATGCCTACACCCATTCCTCCCTGGATGATGGGAATTCTGGCCGTCAATTCGCCTATTTTCAAGGCCGGGAAAGACATGAATAAGCCTCCTCAAGGTCGTCATTGGGGGGTTAAGGCCGTATTCGGTTTTGTGCAGAAAGTTTTTGAAGCTGATCAAAATACGGCTTGACAAGAAATCATACATGCATTTTGCCAAGAACACCAGTGGCAATGTGTACCTTCACGCGGACGAATTTCCGGGCATAATTCCATATGCAGCAAAATGAAGCGGAGCAGATTCGGAATATGCGCAGAAAGAGCCTTCTTCCGGAATTCTGGAGCAACGGATTCACCAAACAGCGCATGTTCTTTCCCTTCGTCTCCCAGTTCGACAAAGGCTGCGTCAAGAACAGGTTCTTTCGTGGCCTCTCCATAGAGATAACAGTAGGTCAGAAGCTGGATTGTTGGGATGCGTTCGGCAATCAGAGGAAGGAGATCCTTCTCCGGGTCGGGTTCGGCTGCTGCGGCTTCCATATTGGTTGGGGAAAGGCGTTCCCAGAAGGCGTCGTCATCCCAGACGGAAGCATCAATGGACCGAATCTTTCCTGTCTTGTAGTCAAGAATAACGGCTCCCTGATCCATTCCGTTGCTGCGCCAGTCAACGCGGTCAAGCTTGCCAGTAAGTTTTCTATGGTGTCCCCGCACTGAAATGGGGATGGAAAAGGTTTGCTCCAGCTGGCGGATGGTGATTGTTTCTGGCTGATTGCCAAGGAACAGCGCCAGCTTCCCCGGGCCTGTCACTTCAAGCATGGCAGAGCTTTCTGGTGGGAGAGAAAGACCCAGACCTGATGCTTCAAATGCTGTCTGAAAGAGGTTACGGAGGTTCGCTTCCTGGAGTTCGGGACAGGATATGCGATTCACTTCCTTGCCAAGACAGGGAGCAAAGAACGTGTTGAGAACCTCGTGGAGAAGGCTCCCTACCGCTGCCGGATCTTCTTCCTCAATGACTTCATTTATGGGGGCAATGGCGCAGAGTCTTTCAAAAAAGGAGCGCAACGGACAGGTAAGATAGGTATCCAGCCTTGTAGGCGACAGGGGCGTACGCAGGGCTTCCAGTATCTGCTCATGGATGCGCGGCGTTTTGAGAATGGAACGCCGACTCCGCCTTGGCGGTTTCAAACTGGGAGTTGCCGTACGCATGGGGGGCTCTCCTGGTTTCAGCCGGCGGCCAAGCCGTTGCTCTTCTGCCCACAAAAGTTCCTCTACCAGCCGGCTGCGCTGTTTCTTTCCATCAAAGAGACCTGATGTTTCCACACCTTCCTGCCAGTATAGCCAGACCTCGTCTGCGCCTGCCAGCAGACGATAGAAGGTATGCGCAGCCAGCAATTCCCGATTATGCGTATCCGGAAGACCAAGAACTGCCCGCAGGCTGTCGGGTAACAGGGGATTGCGGTTTGGAGCGCCGGGAAGATGGTCGTCCGTGACATCAACTACGAATACTTTGGAAAAGCGCAGCAGGCGAGTTTCCAGCATGCCGAGAACCTGAAGGCCTGTAAGCGGGTCCGCCTCAAAGGGAACACGTTCCTCGCGCGCCAGTTCAAGCAGCATGGATCGGAGAAGGGGCCACGGAAGATTCGTATCAGCCATGTCATTGTCTTTCAGGGCCGGGATGACATGCTGCATGAAGCGGAACAGACATTCTGCGTCAATGGGAAAACGATTCCAGATGCTTTTTCCGACTGTCTCAGTCTGATCATACCGGCTTCCCTGAAGCAGAAGCATATCGCAGAGCGAAGACAGCGCACTGGCCACATCGCGTGGTGCCGCTAGCTGAGTCCATTTGTCCACGGTAACCTCAAGAAGCTGATCCAACAGAGAGGACAGCGCGGCAGTGGTGGATGACGGCAGAGGGGTGTTTTTGCAGAATGAGCGAAGGGCCGTTATCGCGGCATCATGTGGATCGGCATGGCGGCTTCCGGAACGCAGCACTGTTTCCATGTGCTGGAGAACGCCTCGCAGAGGAACACCATTTCCTTCCAGCAGGCGGAGGTAGGGATGGCGAATCAGGTTGAGCAGGCTCCGCCAGTGCACCTTGCCATTGGGCTGAAGGGTGTCACGAACGGCAACAACCGCATCCAGCAGCCGGAAGAGCAGCGAACGTTCCAGCGGATACCCCAGAGAAATATTGCAGTCCTTATGCGGAAGCTGATGCAGAACAGGAAGCAGTGCCTCACTATGGGTGAGGGCTACGGCAACACTCTGGGAGGGGATGAAGTCTGGTGTTTCCTGGGGGATCGTCTGGTCAGCTGATGCCGGACCTGTTGCCTCGTCCCGCATGGATGCAGCAGAGGATTCCAGCTCAAGCAGATCTGTCCGCAGGGCTTCAAGCTGCGAGTGAAGATCGTAGCCTGAAAAATAGTGAAGTTTGGGGATTCGCCCTGAGGCAGGGCAATCCAGCTCCGTTTCGGCATGCCAGGCGTCTATCCAGTTCTTCTGTTCCGTACAGGCCCAGTGAAATGGTTCCCCATGAGCCAGCGCCGGATCTGCATGCAGATAAATATGGGCGCCATTATGCCAGAGATAGCGGAACAGAATCTCTTCGGTTCCGGTCAGCATGCCAAATCCTGCAAGGATGATGGTACGGCCGCGCAAAAAGTGGGGAAGAGGAGGCGAAGTCTGCAACAGTTCGGCAACAGTAAAGGCGTCCAGCCCTGGTGTCGTCAGATTTCGTTTGTCCAATGCGGCACGGTAGCCAGCAAAAATTTTGCCGAGCGACCCGAGCAGGGCTGCGCCAAAGGGAGCGACCTCTCCTTCCGTGTGCGCCAGATCGTCTGGTGTCAGGTCCTGAGAGAGGCACTCTTCCATAAGATCAGCCAGACGAAGTCCCCAGGGAAAGAAGGAGGCGTCATCGACTCTGGCGAGGCGCTGACATAAATCTGTTCCGGGGGTAGCCAGCTCGTGTACGCAGGAAGAAAGCAGGGCTACCTGATCCAATCGTCCAGCCTCATTGCGCAGGGCTGGCTGCAGGGACTGCCGAAATGCAGAGACAAGTTCCCGTACAGTCATCATGCGTGGCAGCAGCAGTGGTCTGGGCAGACTGGAATCTTTCCGAAAACAGTCTTTCAGATAACGCCGGGGGCGGTCATGCATGAAGACAACAACAGCGTTTCCCGGCTGGTTGTCTGTGGTCCGCAAAATGCCTGCCTTGATCGCTTCGAGAAAATCGACATCCCATGGGACGATGCGGAAGGATGAGGGCATGAGGAACCTCGTTACTGCTGTAAATAGAGCTCGTTTTCCTTGAGGCGGAGATACAGTTCGCGACCTATCCAGGCATCTGTAGCCGCATAGCGAATTTGCTGAGGTGTGAGGGTTGGCTTTTCCCAGTTTGAACATTGGGCAGCCTTGCTGATGCGTCCACCCATAAGAGCTGCTGCGAGTGTACGCAAGCCCTGAGCCTGAATCCCCTGTCGTTTTGCCATATCGGCAAGATCGGCCAGTCCTGCCGGGGCAAAGTCATGGATTTTCCGAAGTGAGCGCATATCTTCACGGATGGCAACGCCTGCCTTGATGATGTCGGGATTGGCCAGCAGGCTGGCAAGACGTTCATCAAAGGGCAGGACAGAAATCCGAACAAGGACAACGAGGTGTTCACCTGCAAGCTGTACAAGGGCCGTGGGGTAGGTACGCCCTTTCCTGAAGGAAGGGCGAGCTTCCGTATCAAAGCCGAGAATACGTTCTCCGCGCAGTTCGGCCAGTGCTTCCGTCAGTTCACCGGGTGTCTGAACCAGCAGCAGATCCCCCTCATAAGAAAGAATAGGCAGATCGTTAATGGCTTCCTTGTCCAGAACCTGGACAGGGTGCGGAAGATTGCGGGGGAATGCGTTCATGGTTACTTGCCAATACAGAAAGAAGCAAAAATGCGGTTGAGTACATCATCCGGTGTATCAAGACCTGTGATTTCTGCCATGAGAGCTGCGGCGGATTCAAGTCGTACCGCACACAGATCATAGGGAATTCCGGCCTGCACATCATCCATCAGAGCTGCCAGTTCGTCCCGGACGCGTTCAAGACTTCGGGCCTGTCGCAGATTGGGGGCAGCCTCGTCGGGTTCCGGTTCTCTGCCTTCGGTTCTGTTCAGCGCAAGGCGGCGAATGGACGAAGCCAGTTCTTCCAGACCTTCTCCGGTCCGGGCGGAAACCGCTGCCTGGCCGGCTGATGGGAGAAGAGGTTCATACCAGTCATCGGGAGGGGTGGCAAGGTCGAGCTTGTTCCAGACTGTCAGAGTCCGTTCCGGTCCCAGGTCACGGAGCAGAGAACAGTGGCTCTGGGTTACGCCTTCGGTCCCGTCAATGAGCAGAAGAACCACATCGGCGGAATCAATCATTTCCTTGCCCATGCGGATACCTCTGGCTTCGGCGGGATTATCCGTGTCCCTCAGGCCTGCCGTATCCACAAGCCGTGCAGGAAGTCCCGCAAAACGGACGGGTTCTTCGAGAAAATCTCGCGTTGTTCCCGGATATTCTGTCACAATGGCCCGTTCCCGTCCCAGAAAGGCGTTCATGAGACTGGATTTTCCGGCATTGACCGGTCCTGCGAGGGCAACCAGAATCCCTTCGCGCCAGCAGCGTGACCGTTCAAATCCCTGCAGAAGGGAGACAACAGCTTCTGCCACCGATCTGATCCCCGCCATAAAATCCTCCGGGGGCAGACATTCTGCTTCTTCTTCCGGGAAATCCACGGCCAGACATATTCTGGCACGCAAATCTTCCAGGCGTTCACGCAGTGCATCGATACGTCTGCCCAGCAGTCCGTTCAGGCGAGTTGCAGCCAGCTGTGCCTCCTGCCGGGAAGGGGCGGCAATCATTTCCGCAATGGCTTCGGCCTGAGTGAGGTCCATCCGGCCGTTAAGGAAGGCACGGCGGGTAAATTCACCGCGGTCGGCCTGTCTGGCTCCGGCATCAAGACAGGCTTCCAGAACATTTTCCAGAAGCACAGGACCGCCATGGCATTGAAATTCTACAACGTCTTCCCCTGTAAACGTCCGTGGCGCAGGCATGAAGACCGCAAGCGCATCGTCCAGAGGTGTCCCCCCGGCATCCAGAACTATCCCTCGGCGCAGCATCCATGGCTTTGCATCCTGTGCGGTTGACTTCCCGGAAGCTGGTCTGAACAGGCTTTCAAGAATGTTATGGGCCTTTGGTCCGCTGACGCGAATGATGCCGATACCTCCCGGACCGGGAGCTGTGGCAATGGCGGCAATTGTGTCGGTATGCATGTTCACTCCAGAGGCTGTTTGCCTGAATCAGAAACCAGAGAGCTGGAAAGAAGCAAAAGGGAGGAATGGCGACATGCGTCC
>CAMLXE010000013.1 GCA_946490455.1 uncultured Desulfovibrio sp.
ATCTGGAATCTTTTGTGGCGCAGCCTGACCGTTCCGCAGCTTCCCGTCTGGAAAGGCAGATCCAGCATTTGCCGCGTTCCCGTAAGGTTGCCTTTCTTGCCTCTGTTGCAGCCAGCGAATCAGTATAGGTTAAGAGGACTTGCTTACCTGTCCCGTATCCTTCCTTTCGGAAGGCCAATCTGTCTCCTTTTGGGGTACGTTTTGGGCATGAATGTCCGGCGTGGTTCAATAGCTGCTTCTGGTTGATTGTGGGCAGGAACCAGAGAGAACTACCTGAAGAGCCTGAACAGTTTTACAGGGCAGTGAAACGAAGTCTCGTATTGAGAAATGAAAGGCACGTTACGGGTGGAAATTGGCCCAAATTTTGACAAGCAGACATGATTCATTTATCCTATCACGTTTGGAAGCCTTTCCAAAATCCATACTACCGAATTCAAGCGAGTGCGGCCATGAGCGAGCATATAACAGCCATCAAGGGCTTTGCCGATCTTTTTTCTCCCGAGAGCGATACCTTTACTCACATGGAAAATGTCGCTCGGGACATCTTTTTCCGCTACGGCTTTACGGAGCTGCGGACGCCACTGCTGGAGCGTACGGAACTTTTCAGTCGCGGCATCGGAACGGAGACCGATGTGGTTCAGAAGGAAATGTATACATTCCCCGATCGAAAGGGGCGTTCGCTGACGCTTCGTCCTGAGGCTACTGCCGGTGTCATGCGTGCCTATATTGAGAGCGGACGGTCTGGGGATGCAGTGACCAAACTGTTCACAACCGGTCCCATGTTTCGGTACGAGCGTCCGCAGAAGGGCAGAATGCGTCAATTCCACCAGATCAACTGTGAATGCCTTGGCCCTGCCGAACCCTATGCCGATGCCGAAATGATTACAATGGCCATGCGTTTCCTTGAAGCTCTGGGCATTGGAAACCTGACCCTGCAGATCAACTCACTTGGTTGCCCAAGCTGTCGTCCTGCCTACAGGGATACGCTGCGTCGCTGGCTCTCCACCCTTGATGAAAGCGCTCTGTGTGAGGACTGCCGTCGTCGCATGGTAACCAATCCCTTGCGTGTGCTTGACTGTAAGGTTCCCTCCTGCAAGGAACATACAGCTGATGCACCCAGGATCCTTGAGCACAACTGCCCTGATTGTGCAGCGCATTTTGACACGGTACGCCGGCTCCTCGATGCCGAGAAGGTACCCTATGTCATTAATCACAGGCTGGTTCGTGGGCTTGACTACTATACCAGAACCACATTTGAAATCGTATCGGATGCCATCGGTGCTCAGGGGACTGTAGCTGGCGGTGGCCGGTATGACGGACTTGTGGCTGAACTTGGTGGCGGCAACGTCCCTGGTTTTGGCTTTGCCTGCGGCATGGAACGCCTTGCCCTTCTCCTGCCGGAGCGTGAGCCTGTCCGTCCGGAATTTTATGTTGTGGTTCTGACCGAAGCGGCTCGTGAAACTGCCTATGCTCTGACCCAGACGTTGCGTGACGCCGGGTTCCGTGGCGAGATGAGCTTTACGCCCCGCAGCATCAAGAGCGCCATGCGGCAGGCCGGACGTTCGCGGGCCCGCTTCTGTCTGTTGATTGGCGAAGATGAACTTGCGGCCCAAAGCGTTATGGTCAAGGATATGGACAGTGGTGAACAGACACCTGTTCCCCTGTCGGAAGTGGCCGGCCGACTGAACTGAAGCAAAAAAGACTTGTCCAAGAGGATAGAAAACATATGACTGAAGAAATCAGGGAAACCCCCGTCGAGTGTCAGTCTCTGGGAGACTGGAAGCGCACCTCCACCTGTGGTGAGCTGACCATGGCTGACAATGGGGCTGAAGTGTGTCTCATGGGCTGGGTTCAGTATCGCCGCGACCACGGCGGGCTGATCTTTATTGATCTGCGTGACCGTTATGGTCTGACCCAGATCGTGTTCAGTCCGGAATATGCTCCGGCTGCACATGAGGCTGCCAAGGTACTGCGTTCGGAATATGTGCTTGCCATCAAGGGGAAGGTTCGTCCTCGTCCGGAAGGCATGCTCAATCCGAATCTCAAGACTGGTGAAATCGAAGTTGTGGTCAGCGAATGGAAGCTGCTCAATACTTCCAAGACACCTCCGTTCCTGATTGAAGATCGTGTCGAGGTCGGGGAAACTCTGCGCCTCCAGTGGCGATATCTTGATTTGCGTCGCCCGCGCATGGCCAGAAATCTTGAGCTGCGCAGCCGTACGGCCATGGCCATTCGCAAGGCTCTGTCCGAAGATGGATTCCTTGAAATCGAAACGCCTATCCTGACCAAGTCGACGCCAGAAGGAGCCCGTGACTATCTTGTTCCTTCCCGTCTGAATCATGGGCAGTTCTATGCCCTGCCGCAGTCTCCCCAGCAGTTCAAGCAGTTCTGCATGATGGCCGGTCTTGACCGCTACTTCCAGATTGCCCGCTGCTTCCGTGACGAGGACTTGCGTGCCGACCGTCAGCCGGAGTTTACGCAGGTCGATATTGAAATGAGCTTTGCGGATGAAAAGCAGATCATGGACATGGCCGAATCGCTCATGATTCGTGTCTTTAAGGAAGCCATGAACGTGGATTTGCCCCATCCTTTCCCCCGCATGACCTGGGATGAGGCCATGGCACGCTATGGCGTGGACAAGCCTGACACCCGTTTTGGTCTTGAACTGCAGGATGTAACGCCTATCGTCCGTGGATCGGGATTCAAGCTGTTTGCCTCAGCCAAGCTCGTCAAGGCCATGAAAGTTCCTGGCGGTGAAAGCCTTACCCGTAAGGAAATTGATGAATTTACTGATTTCGTAAAGATTTACGGAGCACAGGGACTTGCTTGGATCAAAATCCGTGAGAACGAGTGGCAGTCGCCCATTGCCAAGTTCCTTTCTGAAGAAGAACGCAAGGGACTGACGGAAGCTCTTGATCTCAAGGTCGGCGATATTGTCTTTTTCCAGGCCGGAGAACCCGGTATGGTCAATGCCGCTCTCGGTAACCTCCGTGTTCACCTCGGTGAACATCTGAACCTGATTCCTGAAGATGCCTGGAACTTCCTGTGGGTGACTGACTTCCCGCTTTATGAATACAGCGAGGAAGAAAAGCGGTATGTGGCCTGCCATCATCCCTTCACGTCTCCCAAGGATGGCGATCTGGAGAAGATGGTCAGCGATCCCGCTTCAACCTACGCCCGAGCCTATGATATGGTTCTCAACGGCAACGAAGTTGGTGGCGGTTCCATTCGTATCCATCAGGCCGATGTCCAGCGGCGCATGTTTGAGGCTCTTGGCTTCTCCAAGGAAGCCTATGAAGAGCAGTTTGGCTATTTCATTCATGCCCTTGAACACGGTGCCCCGCCACATGGCGGTATCGCCTTTGGGCTGGACCGGTTGATCATGCTGATGTCGCATTCGCAGTCGATTCGCGATGTAATTGCCTTCCCCAAGACGCAGAAGGCCACCTGCCTTATGACCAATGCTCCTGACTTTGTGTCCTCCAAGCAGCTGCGTGAACTTGGGCTGCGCTTGCGCGAGGAAGCAAAGAAGGATGAGAAGAAAGACTGAGTAAGCTCGTTTTCCTTTGATAAAGAAGTCCTCCAGAACCTGCCGGGTTCTGGAGGACTCTTTCTTTGTTGGCATGGTTGCGGGCAGTGCTGAAAGAAATTCTGGTGATTTTGCTCTTTTCAGGTCTTTTCAGATCATCTGTGGTCGGGCCAACAGGTTCTCCTTGAGAAGGAATAACTTACCACCAGAATTTTTGTTTCAGGCATTTGGCTCGGTAGAGATCATAGCTGCCCATCATGCCACAGAAAATGGGGAAAGCCAGTGAGGGCAGTTCGTTCATGGCAAGCGTCAGAGGAAAATTAAGAAGATACAGCACGATGCCCGTTCCAACAGTCACAGCGAGCATGAGCAGGTTTTTCCCAAGAAGTGAAAAAAGGAAGACTCTGCCCAGTGCCGTCCAAAGAAGTCCGGCGTTGAGCCAGACGAACGCGGAAAAGTTTCCCAGACTTAAGGGATTGATGAAGGCGTGACTGCCGGCAAGGAGTACCCCGAACAGTGCCGCGCTGATCGTGGAAGCCAGTTGTTGTCCCATGCAGAAAAGCAGTGTGAACAGAGCGGACAGCGCCATCAGAAGCAGATACGGGACGGCATATTCTTCAATCAGAGCCTGCTGAAGTGGAATATGCTCTGAAAAGAGGGAAGGAACCTGGCAGAGAATCCAGAGAAGGGCCAAACTCAGTCCCTTACGCCACATGCCCTGAACCAGAAAATAGAGTGGACCAAACAGATACGCCCACGGATTGAAGAGTACCGTTGGACTGACAGGAGGGTCAAAAGATGGAATGCCAAGGAAGCTTCCCGTACGTCTGGAAGCTCCCATTTCCTGGAAGCCTCGATTCTGTCCAGCATGGTGAACAGAACTTTCGGAAGTCTTGTCTTCTTCGGAAGACGGAATATGTTCCGCAGAATCCTGATTGGAGAGGGGATGCTGGTGAACGGAGGATTCCGGCGAGGCCGTTCCATTGTTTGCAGAATCAGGACTGGTGACGTTAGAAGCAGATAGCATTTCGGATGGATGAGGATACCGTTTTCGGAAGAGACCAGTCTCAGGGCATCAGATGGATTCGATTTGATCAGGTGAAACAGGCAGACGATGCGAGAAGGCTGGCCAGAGAGACTTCCCGGTAGTCTGTTTCCATGGCACACCGAAAATGGAAAGCTGGAACAGTCAGTCAGGAAGGCAATAACAATATCAAGGTATTATTTTTTCTTGCGCTGACGAAACGCTAGAGTAAGACCTGCAAGTGCGCCAGCAATCATTCCTACACCGAACGCTCTGGGAAGACTGTCAGAGTATCCGAGAAGGGCGCCAATCACACCAAGAGATCCACCGATCAGGATACCACGGATAATATAATTCTTCATGGCAGCAATCCGAATTAGGGTCTGGAAAAGGATTTCCGGGATGTGCCCGGAACCGTCTTGCTCTGTTTACCTAGTCGATGCTACGGTGCTGTGTCAATGAGGGCTGTTCTGTCTGTTCGAGAGTTGTTAGAAAATTCATCCAGATCGGTATGAAAAAATTCGGGATGTTCTGCAATGCATAGTTCCGTTTGCGGAGTCGATGACTTTGGAGTGTTCGGGGTGGTCCACCTTGCTGTGTACTTGGGAGTTGTTATGACACGTCGTTTCTATTGCCGGTTTTTCAGCATGCTGCTTCTGCTGGTTTTGGTTGCTGGCTGTTCCTCGGAGGAGAAGGGACAAAAGGCGGTACTGCCTGCTCCTCTGGTTGGGGTCATGACGGTGGAGGCCAGGGATACCCCTGTGTCCGATACGTTTGTAGGTCAGACAGAAGGCTCCCGCGCAGTTGAAGTTCGGGCTCAGGTTTCAGGCATCCTTATTCGGCGTGCCTATGAGGAGGGGCAGTATGTAAAGGAAGGGCAGCTTCTTTTTGAGATTGAGCCCGACACCTATCAGGCTGCTCTGGAGCAGGCAAAGGGAACACTTGGACAGGCGCAGGCCAATTTCGTTCAGGCACGTCAGAACCTGAATCGGATTCTTCCTCTCTATGCGCGAAACGCCGTCAGCCAGCAGGACAGAGATGATGCAAAATCGGCGTATGACAACGCCCGTTCTGCACTTGAGACGGCCAGAGCGGCCGTACGCGAAGCAGAGATCATGTTTGAAAGAACACGCGTTGTTTCTCCTGTTTCCGGATTTGCAGGCAAGGAATATCTGACAGCAGGCAATCTGATTGCTGCCGGAGGCGGTAACGGGAGTCTGCTGACGCTCGTCAACAGGACCGACCCCATTTATGTGAATTTTTCCATTCCCAGTCCTCAGCTCATGCGTCTGCGGGCCCTGCAGGCTGAGGGGAAGATTCGCTCGGATGAGCTGGTTGCAGAAATTCGTCTTGCGGATGGGACGCTTTATCAGCGTAAGGGAACCATCACGTTCATAGACAAGCAGGTCGATCCTCAGACCAGCGTTGTGGCTGCCCGTGCCACATTCCCCAATCCGGATCTTTTTGTCATGCCAGGTCAGTTCGTGCGTGTCACTGTTTCGGGCATGACCCTGGTAAATTCCATGCTTGTTCCACAGCAGGCAATTATTCAGACACAGGCCGGCAGTATGGTCGTCGTTGTGGAAGCTGATAACCGCGCAGAAATGCGGCCGGTGGAACTCGGTGACAATTATGGGGAATATTTTCTGATCAATTCCGGGCTGGAACCTGGGGAGCGCATCATTATCGAAGGCAGTAACAAGGCGATTCCCGGTCAGCCTGTGCGCATACAGAGCGAACAGACCGGGGCTGCCTCCACAGAACAAAAGACGGCGCCACCTGCCTCGTTGGGCAAAAATCCTGACCAGCAGCCTGCAACTGCAGGGGCTCCTGCCCCGGCAACGAAATAGGGGAATACCATGATGTCCTTTCCCATAACGGGTGCTTCACGTCAGGCAGAATCGTCTGTTCAGGTTGCTCGGGCTGGTTCGTCATCTCCAGAAGACGTTCAGGCTGGAGCCAGCCTGCAGGATGAAGCGGGCAGAGCAGAGCAGGCTGTCTCGTCTGAAACGGCAGAAGATGATGAAGGTCGGACGGTGTGTTCCGATCAGTCGTCTGAAAAAAAATCCGAGGTGGGGACAGCGGTCTCAAAGGACGTTTCCCCCGCAGGAAAAGCTGTTCTGCTTCCGTCAGATACCGTTTCTTCGGATTCCACCGTTTCTGCTTCCGGAGTGGCAGCAGCTCCTTCCGAAATGCATGGAGGGGGCGGGACTGGAGCAACACCTCCGGAATCACCTGACGAAAGACCGGGGTTCTTTCTGCGCCGTCCTGTTTTTTCTACCGTTATTTCTCTGATTGTCACGCTTGTTGGTGCCCTGGCCATTACGGTTCTGCCCGTTGAGCAGTATCCGAATCTGACACCGCCACAGGTTGAAGTGACAGCCACCTATAACGGGGCAAGTGCCGAAGTGGTGGCGGAAACAGTGGCTTCCCTGTTGGAAAGCCAGATAAACGGCGTAGATAATATGATTTATATGAGTTCGGTGAGCTCTGGAACAGGCAGCATGACACTGACGGTTTCCTTTGCCGTGGGAACCGATCCCGATCAGGCTACCATCGACGTCAATAACCGTGTTCAGCTCGCTCAGCCCCAGCTGCCGCAGGAAGTACAGCGGATGGGTGTTTCCGTACTCAAGAAATCCCCTGCCATTTTGCAGATTGTGTTTCTTACGTCTCCTGATAAGCGATATGATACCATTTATCTCAGCAATTATGCCCTGCTCAATATTATTGATGAGCTGAAGCGTTTGCCCGGCGTTGGCGATGTCAAGAACTTTGCAGCACAGGACTACGCCATGCGCATATGGCTGAAGCCGGATCGCATGAGTCAGCTTGGTCTGGTGCCGGATGATATTGCCACAGCCTTGCGCGATCAGAATGCTCAGTTTGCAGCAGGGCGTATGGGGGAAGAACCCATGAGTCCAGGAGTCGGGGTAACGTGGCAGATTACTACCAAGGGACGACTGGCCACCCCTGAAGAATTTGGGAATGTGATTCTGCGTACTGGAGAAGACGGTTCCATCCTGCGCCTCAAGGATGTTGCGCACATTGAACTTGGGGCGCAGAGCTATGGCTTTATCGGCAAGTACAATACGGTGGAGTCCATCCCCCTTGGCATTTTTCTTTCTCCGGGAGCCAATGCTCTTGAGACGGCCGAGGCCGTCAGGGCAAAGATGGCAGAACTGGAAGCGTCCTTCCCTGTCGGTGTCGCCTACAGCATTCCCTACGATACGACGACATTCGTCAAGATTTCCATTGAGGAAGTGGTCAAGACGCTGTTCGAAGCCATGATTCTTGTGTTCTGTGTGGTCTTTCTTTTTCTCCAGAACTGGCGGGCCACTCTGATTCCCTGCATTGCCGTCCCCGTGTCCATTGTGGGAACCTTTGCAGGCATGTATCTGTTTGACTTCTCCATCAACACACTGACCATGTTTGGTCTTGTCCTTGCCATCGGCATGGTCGTGGACGATGCCATCGTGGTTCTGGAAAATGTGGAACGCCATATGACCGAGGAGGGCCTTTCTCCGCTCCATGCTACGGCCAGAGCCATGCGTGAAGTAACGGGTCCTGTTATTGCCATCGTGCTGGTATTGTGCGCCGTTTTCATCCCTGTTGCCTTTACTGGGGGAATGGCCGGGAAGATGTACCAGCAGTTTGCCATCACCATTGCGGTATCTGTGGTTATTTCCGGTATGGTGGCACTAACCTTTACACCGGCCCTGTGTGTCCTGCTGCTTCGTCCATCTCACGCCAGACCCAATGCCCTTTTCAGAAAGTTCAATGCCTTTTTTGAAAATATTACGAATGGGTATGTGGATCTTACAAAGATGCTGCTCCGCCGTGCCGTGCTTGCTGTCGGCCTCTTTCTTATTGTGCTGGCAGGGATTGGAGGCATTTTCTCTCAGGTGCCCGGCGGTCTTGTTCCTGATGAGGATCAGGGATACCTGATCGGTCTGATGACGTTGCCTGATGGTGCCTCGTTGAGCCGGACTTCAAGTGTTGAAGACATCATTGACAGAAATATTCTCAACGAACGCATCGTGGCCGATGAGATGAGCTTTTCGGGTATGGACGCCATCAGCGGATCCATGAAAACCAATGTGGCAACCATATTCCTTGCGCTCATCCCGTGGGATCAGCGCAAGGCTCCCGGTGAAAGTTCCTTTGATCTGGCCAGACGGCTGTACGGTATGGGAATGCAGCTTCCGCAGGGGCAGTTCGTCGCCTTCAACCCTCCTCCAATTTCGGGCATGAGCAATACTGGAGGATTTGAAATGTGGTTGCAGGACCGGACAGGAAGCGGAAGTGAAAAGCTCTATCAGGTTGCTGCAAAACTGGAGGCGGCAGCCAGAATGCGCCCTGAGCTTCAGGGGGTAAGTACCTCGTTCTCCGTTCACTCTCCGCAACTGTATGTGGAACTCGACAGAGAAAAGGCCAGGTCGCTTGGCGTTAAGGTCTCGGATGTCTTTGCTGTAATGCAGTCCACGTTTGGTTCGTATTATATCAATGATTTCAATATATATGGCAGAACATTCCGCGTCTATGCCCAGTCTGAGGCGGATTATCGTGCCCGACCGGAGGATCTCAAGGAGGTTTTTGTACGCAATGCCGAGGGAGATATGATTCCCCTGACTTCGCTGATCCGCATGGAAACCAAGGCTGGTCCGCAGACAGTGGAGCGGTTCAACAATTTCCAGGCTGCCAAGTTTACCGGGAACCCCGCATCAGGTTACAGTTCCGGTCAGGCCATGACAGCCATGGAAGAAGTGGCAGCAGAGGTTCTTCCTCAGGGATACAGTATCGCCTGGTCAGGAACGTCCTATCAGGAAAAGCTGGTGAGCAGTGGCAGCGGACTGATTTTTGTTCTGGCGCTGGTTATGGTTTTCCTGATTCTTGCGGCTCAGTACGAAAGCTGGTCATTGCCGCTTACCGTTCTGACGGCAGTTCCCTTTGGGGTGTTCGGCGCCATTGCTGCCATCTGGTTGCGAGGTATCGCCAATGATGTATATTTTCAGGTGGCGCTTGTGACGCTGATTGGCCTTTCAGCCAAGAATGCCATTTTGATTGTGGAGTTTGCCGTTGAAAAATACAGGCTTGGTCATATGAGCGTCATGGAAGCAGCTGAAGAGGCCGTACGCCTGCGCTTCAGACCCATTGTCATGACATCATTGGCTTTTATTCTCGGCTGCGTACCACTGGCTGTAAGTTCTGGAGCCGGAGCGGCCAGCCGACATGCCATCGGCACCAGCGTGATCGGAGGAATGCTGGTGGCAACAGTGGTGGCTCCTCTGTTTGTCCCATTCTTTTTCCGCTGGATCATGACGGCTGCAACGGGACTGACCGGTGGTAGGAACAGAAACGACTAGAAAATGGTTCCCTGCCATGGGCTTCTGCAAGTGGATGCGTTCGGTGTGGGGTTCAGGTATACTTGACCTGTGCTGGCAGGGAAGGTGGTCTGTCATGAACATGTGCGGCTTCGATATGGATGGCAGAAGATTGTGGAATGCATTCCGAATACCATTTGGGATCACGGACTTTTTCCCGGAGGAGGATGACAGATGCGTATCATTGTACTCGCTCTGATAACGCTGGGAATAACGGCGTGTTCATTTGCTCCGGATTACCGGCGAGCAGAGATGACTATGCCTGAATCGTGGGCGACTGCGGAACAGGGAGAAGTCCTGGAGAGGATGTGGTGGAAGCGATTCAATGATGCGGTCCTGAATACACTTGTTGATGAAGCCCTCCAGCATAATCAGGACATTGTCGCAGCGGTTGCCAGTGTGGATCAGGCCAGGGCGCGCCTTGGCACGGCACGGGCTGAACTGTTTCCGCTGATAAGCGGGCAGGCCGATGCGAGTCCCGTATGGGTGGATAATCATCAGGTACAGGGCAGTACGGCTCCCTATTCTGCCGGATTTGGTGCAAGCTGGGAAATTGATCTCTGGGGGAAACTTCGTAATGCTTCGGATTCTGCCAGATATCAGCTTTTGGCTACAGAGGCCGCACAGGAAGGCGTCCGTCTTTCCGTGGCTGCACAGACAGCCAATGGGTACTTCATGCTGCGCAGCCTTGATCTGCAGATGTCCATTGCCGAGCAGACACTGCAGACGCGGGAAGAGGCACTGAAGATTTATACGGACCGCTACGAGCAGGGGCTGATCAGCCGGCTTGATTTCGCCAGAGCCAAAACGGAGGTTGAGTCGGCACGGACTGCACTTTATCAGACACGGGTATCGCGTGATGCTGCGGAAAGTGCGCTCCTGATTCTGCTTGGAAGATCCCCCAGAGAGATTATGGGAGGCGCCGTAAGGCGAGGAGCAGAGCTGGAAGCCATTCCTGCTCCTCCAGTGCTGCCTGCCGGTGTTCCATCTGACCTGCTGGAGCGGCGGCCTGACATTCGCCAGGCTGAGTATGCGCTGATGTCGGCCAATGCTGATATTGGTGTCGCCCGGGCTGCATGGTTCCCGTCCATTTCGTTGACAGGCCTGCTTGGAATCGTCAGCCCAGAGCTGCATACGTTGATGAGCAATCCATTGGAAACATGGAGTTACGGAGGAAATGCCTCTGTGCCGCTGCTTGATTTCGGTCGGGTGTCTTCCGGGGTCGATGCCGCAGAAGCCAGAAAGCGGGAAGCTCTTGCGACCTATGAAAAAACGGTACAGACAGCCTTTGGTGACATGCGCAATGCGCTCATGAACCAGCAGGAGTCGGTGCATATCGTGACAGCTCTGGAAGCGATGGTCGAACAGCTCAGGCTGGCGGCAGATCTGGCGCGTGCCCGTTATGACGGGGGGTACAGTTCCTATCTTGATGTGCTTGATGCGGAACGCTCACTCTTTGAGAGCGAACTGAATCTGGCTTCGGCCCGCGGAAACAGACTGACGGCCATTGTGAATGTGTGTCTGGCTCTTGGGGGAGGCTGGAAGGATTCCCCTGAGCAGGTTGCAGAAAGACAGGAAAAGATGCCTGAAAAAGCGTCAGGAGAACAGAATGTTTCCCGATAGGAACAGGGTGTGCATTCCGCCGTTGTTGCGCTGACTGTTTTTTCTGGACAAGGGCATTATTTGCATGTATTTCTCTCCAGATTACATGCTTATGCAGGAGTAGTATCATGGCTCATAAGAAGATTGAACGCAAAAAGGAACTGGATCGCCGCCGTAAGCGTCGCACAGAACGCATCAAGGCTCGTATCCACGAAGCTCAGGCTGCCGCCAGAAGCAGCAAGTAAGACTGCTTCTACGGTTTTTCTGTGCCGGGCTGGTTCGGCACGAAACAGCGGTTACGCCCTGGCGTTTCCGCTGTTTCTCCTTTTACTTCCGCCATGGGCGGTAAACACGCCCGACAACCGGCGCCGAGAGGATTTTCCTCTGCGGAGCTTTTTCTGTGTCTGAAGGAGACGGGCCGTGGTTCGTCCCCGAGGCAGAAAGCAGATCGTCGCACTGTCCGGGCTGGCAAAAAAGATGGGAGCGGTTTCCGTGCCTATTTATGAATATCGTTGTACAAAGTGTGGCAATCTGTTTGAAGAATGGACAAAAAGCTTTGATTCGCCAGATGAGGAGACCTGTCCGGAATGTGGCGGCAATGCTGTCCGGGTTGTGTCCAGAACGACCTTCAAACTGGTAGGGTCTGGCTGGTTTGCCACGGATTATGGCAAGTCCGACAGCTCTTCAGATGGTGCCGGAAAGAAAGAAGGCGATAAGCCCAGCGAGGCTGCAACGTCCGGGACCGAAAAGACTTCCGGAACTACGGCAAAGGCCACCGAATAATTTTTGCGGCGTGGAACTGTTCCGCGCCGTGTTTCACACTTTTTCAGGAGCCCGTCATGATCGAACGCTACACCCGCCCGGAAATGGGAAGTATTTGGACGCAGGAAAACCGGTATCAGACATGGATGCGTGTGGAACTGGCCGTCTGTGAGGCCTGGAACCGGCTTGGTGTCATTCCAGATGCGGACATGGAGACCATTCGTCGGGAAGCCACGTTCAAGGTGGATGCCGCCTTCGTTCAGCGTGCACTGGAGATTGAAGAAGTCACCCGGCACGATGTCATTGCTTT
Organism: uncultured Desulfovibrio sp.; assembly: GCA_946490455.1. Taxonomy (GTDB): domain Bacteria; phylum Desulfobacterota; class Desulfovibrionia; order Desulfovibrionales; family Desulfovibrionaceae; genus Bilophila. The sequence goes on from CAMLXE010000013.1 coordinate 12,612, forward strand.
TCTGACCGCTGTGGAAGAAAAGGTTGGCCCCGCCTCCCGCTTCATTCATCTGGGGTGCACGTCTTCTGATATCGTGGATACGGCTGGCTCGTTACTCATGGTGGAAGCCGGTGAGCTGATTCTCAAGGGTTACGATAGGGTCCTTGGCGTACTGAAGAAAATGGCTCTCGACCATCAGGGGCTTCTGTGCATGGGCAGAACGCATGGTATTCATGCCGAACCTACCAGCTTTGCTCTGAAAATGGCCAACTTCTATGCCGAATTCAGGCGTGACAGGGCTCGCTTTGCCAAAGCACTTGATGACATGCGCGTTGGCAAGCTTTCTGGAGCCGTAGGAACCTATACCGTTCTTTCTCCTCAGGTTGAAAGCATGGTCTGTGAACTTCTGGGGCTGAAGGCTGACGAAATTTCTACGCAGATCATTCAGCGTGATCGCCATGCTGCCTATTTCACGGCTCTCGCCGTCACTGCCGGAACAGTGGAGCGGCTTTGTGTGGAACTGAGACATCTCCAGCGTACGGAAGTTCGGGAGGTTGAAGAAGGCTTTGGCAAGGGACAGAAGGGGTCTTCTGCCATGCCGCACAAGAAGAATCCCATTTCTGCCGAAAACATGACCGGTCTGTCCCGTCTGATTCGGACCAATGCCCTGGCTGCCCTGGAAAATCAGGCCCTCTGGCATGAACGGGATATCAGCCATTCTTCCGTGGAGCGCGTCATCATGCCTGACTCCACCATTCTGATGGATTATATCCTGCACCGTCTGTCCCGGCTGCTGGAAGGACTGCGCATCCTGCCCGAAAATATGGCCCGAAATATGGAAGCTTCCTTTGGCCTCTATTTCTCTCAGCGTGTGCTGACTGCCCTGATTGAAGAAGCGGGAATGCCACGGCAGGAAGCCTATGTTGTCGTTCAGAAGAATGCCATGAAGAGCTGGGAAACCCGTCAGTCGTTCCCTGAACTGGTCAAGTCAGATCCGGCCATTACCAGCCGCATGAATGCTGCCGAACTGGACAAGCTCTTTGACAGCCAGTTCTATCTGAGACACGAAAAGGAAATCCTTGATCGCGTATTTGCCGACGATGCAGCCGTGTGACCTTTTCGCTGCAGACCTTTGCCTCCGGCCGCGTTGCCGGAGACAGAGGATACCCGGGATCGGTCATGCAGGCGGAAGAGCGTAATGCCTTCTGGCAGGTAACTCATAAGGTCGTACAGTTATGGGGATTGGCAATCAGATTGCCAGCATCATGAAAAGGGCAGGCCGTTGCCAAAGATCCCGAAAAAAGAAAACCGGGGCATCCCGGAATCTAGCAGGAGACCAGTATGCACGAACTGAAAAAGCGCCTTGCCAAGATTTTGCTTGAGCGTTCCTATCGTGAAGGAGATTTCACGCTCGCTTCCGGGCGCAAGAGCGATTATTATTTTGATTGCCGCCAGACCGCCCTTCATCCGGAAGGATCCTGGCTGATTGGAACCCTTTTCAATGAGCTGCTGGCAGATGTTGATGTGGTCGGCGTGGGTGGCATGACTATGGGAGCTGATCCGCTGATTTCGGCTACCACGGTCATTTCCCATGAAAAGGGCCGCCCTCTGGCTGGTCTTATTGTTCGCAAGGAACCCAAGGGGCATGGGACTGGTCAGTATGTGGAAGGGCTCGCCAATTTCAAGCCCGGTGATCGTGTGGCCATGCTTGAGGACGTGGTGACGACAGGCGGATCTCTGATGAAGGCCTGTGAGCGTGTCAAGGATGCGGGGCTGAATGTAGTAGCTGTATGTACTGTTCTGGATCGGGGTGAAGGTGGACGTGAGGCCATCGAAGCACAGGGATATCATCTTCTGTCGCTTTTTACCCGTCCTGAACTGGTGAAACTTGCCAAGGAAGACTAGTCTGTTCTGCCTTTGTGAAACAGTGTGATAAAAGGCGCCAGCAATTTTTGCCGGCGCCTTTTTTGTTTCACTCGGGGAGGTCGGAGCCTCTTGACAGGGGAAAACGCCCCTACTGGTGAAAGCATACCTTTTCCGCATTTCCCTTCTCTGCTGTCCGGAGAAAGGGGTGCTGGATCTTCGGAGCTACTTTGAAGCGAAGCGCTTGGCCTGTTCAGCTATGAGCTGGCTATCCTCAAAGTAGTTGATCTTCATGGCCCGCTTCATTTCGGAAAGGGTTTCAGCGGCCTTTTGTTCGGCCTTTTTGCTGCCTTCTTCAAGAATCCGA
>CAMLXE010000014.1 GCA_946490455.1 uncultured Desulfovibrio sp.
AATACAGCATCAGGATAAACAACCAGTGGCGCATTTGCTTTGTTTGGCGTGATGAACACGCTTACCATGTTGAAATTGTTGATTACCATTAGGAGATACCATGTTTGACCGTATGCCTCCCGTACATCCAGGGGAAATTTTGCTGGAGGAGTTTCTCAAACCCATAGGGTTGAGCCAGACTCAGCTTGCTCTGGCTACAGGAATGCCGCAGAGCCGCGTACAGGCGATTATTTCCGGACGCCGTGGGATTACTGCTGATACCGCAATTCGCCTCGCTGCATTTTTTGGCAACACGCCGCAATTCTGGCTCAACTGCCAGACGTCCTATGAGCTTGACATGGCCGATTACACCGGTGACGAGCAGAAAATCAGGGCTTTCGTGCGACCGTACCACGGGATACCTGCTGTTTCTTTGCAATAATCTCATGAGATTACTTTTTCCTGGCGTTTTCATTTGAAAGCGTCTTGGCGAGTTTACCAGCAGCACTTTTATCAACAGCATCGTTCCATGTTGAACGGACTGCTGTACCAGCCATCCGTTTTGCGACAGAGATTGCAGACGGTGGCTTGACGTTCATTATGGCTGCGGCTGAATCTGTACTGCTTCCAGAATTTTCCGTCATACCAGGGCTTCTGATCTCTGCCATCAGCCCCGATTTGGCCTCTTTTGCTGCGGAAAAGAGACCTGCCATATTGGTGCTTGTTTTGGCCATTGTCTTGGCTGAAGATGCTATTGATGCCGCTGCCATTCCCATGCTGGCGGCAGCAGTGCCGATGGCTGCCCCGGCTCCAAAGGCTCCAATGCCCATTCCACCGATACTGGCTCCAGTGATAATTCCGGCGACCAATGGCGGTAACTTGTCCACAAGCATGAATAATGTTAGAGCGGAAACGAAGAGGATGCCGATTTCTTCCATGTTGATGGCAGTTGACATTTTGGCATGGTATTCGTTGATAAACTCTGTGCCAACGCCGACAATAAGCGTCATTGTCATCAACTGTACTCCGACACCCAGGACCGTTTTGAAGTAGTTGATGGCCATATCCGAGGTCCATCGGCTTCCGCCAAAACCGAGGAAAAATATACCGGCATAAGCCAGTATCCACGCTGAACATAAAAGAAGCAGCATGTTGATGGCGACGAGAGCAAGGATAAAGAGAACGAGCCCTGAAATAACCAGACAGCCTGCACTGTTTATTGGACTTAACGCAGAGATACTGTCCACAGCCTGGTGAAATACGTTGAAGCCAATGTCGATAATATCTGATGGATATATAGATTGAGTTTTACCAGTATCAGCTCCTATTTTTTGCATGGAGTTTATAATAGCAATAGCAATAGAGGAGCCATTTCTAAGCAGCCAGAGATAAAAGCCTGTGAATGTCAGGAACCGAAACATTTCGCCAAAAAATTCGGCGATGGAGGATCGGCGGAAAATCAGCGGAATGAAGTTCCAGATCATGCTGATGCCAACAAGGTACAGGAACAATGTTGTTGCATGGCCTTGAATAGTTCCCGCCCATTGCTTTGCAGCTGCTTGGTAGTTTTCAAGAACAGAGTCCAGAATACCCTTTTCCGTCAGCACAGCCCAAGCATCCGCAGGTAACAAAAGAAAAATAATTACTATAAAAATCAAAGGAGAATAACGCATGTTTATCCCTGTAAGGTTAGGTGTAGTCGCTCTTTCTCTGGTAATTGTTTCTGGCCTTGCAGGATGCACGGACGAAGAAGCTGAAAAGCGTGCTGCTGCTGCCGAAGAACGTGCCGTTGCTGCCGAAAAGCGTGCTGCTGCTGCCGAAGAAAAAATCCTCATTCTTGAAAAGGAACTCAAAAAAGCCAGACAATGGAGTGAAGCAGATCGAAAAGCGACAGAAAGCCGCTATGAAGGAAGTACGGGAAGAGGATGGACAGCATTTTAGAAGGCTGTCCATCCCCTCCCTGAACTACCCTCGTATCTGCTTTCCGTGCATAGCTCATCCGCTGCTTTCTGACGTGCTTCACGGGCTGCAATCGTTTGGTCTTTGGCGTTTTGCGCTGCGATTTGTGCCATCAGCAACCCTCTGAGCTGCAACAGCTGATTTGCCTGGTGGCTGGCAAGCTGGTTTGCATACTGAAGAGCCTCCATCCGGCCTTGTGAGCTTTGGGCATTTGCCTGGAGGCTTTCAAGATTCGCTGCATCCTGACGCAGAGCCTCCTGCTGATTTTCAAGCGTCCTTACTACGTTGTCGTTAGCGTGTTTTTGTGCTTCAGAACCAAGCTCTTCCGATTCGAGAAGAGCTTTTTTGTTTTCTGGCGTTGCTGCCTTGAAGTATGGGCTGTTACGGTACGAAGTGACGCTCCCGAACTTCCGCATGTAAGTATCCAGATCCCCGGCCTGATTTGTGTAATAGTCGAGTTGATCCTGGAGTGAGATAATCTTGTTCATCGTTCGTTGTGCTTGATCCCAGACGTAGGCGGCAGGGGCAACAGTGTTTTTGATCATATCTTCATACTGTTGCAGCTGAAGAGCGTACTGTTCAATCTGCTTCAAAGTCTGATTGACTGCTTCAATGGCCGAGAGAGTAGTTTGCTGAAGATTCGCTGCGTCAAAAACGGGAATGCCTCCGGCTTTTGCGGGGAGAGAAGAGAGCATTACAAGAAGCGAGAAGATGACAAGGAAACGTTTCATAAAATCACCTTGACTCCTTTGTCTTTATTCCAGAATATCGGCGAAACCTTGTTCATTGACATGATAATGTAATCTTTTCAGAGAATTGCATTCTTTACTAAGCATATCGTGATACAAATTTGAAAGACCGTTTGCTACGGGATGGACATGCACCTGTATCTCTGGAGTAGATTCTGCAATACTTGCGGCACGCTTGATCCAGTTCTCAAAGGCGAATAAATTTTTGAAGCTGAACCGGAATGCAAATAGACAAAAAGGGTCAAAGGTTTCTTTTTCATCTCCCATGATATAGAGGTGATCACCCATATTTTGAGCATGGTCCCTCAGATATGAGAGCGCATCAGAAGGTTCAATGAAATGAACGCTACCGGTATGTGTTGCGAAGACAATAGAAAGATTGTTCATGGCATACCTCAATAATTGAACGGCTGATAGGAACCGGGAAGAGTCATATCTTTGACGACAATGACGTTGAAGCGGTATCCTGGACGAATTTCCAATGTTGGTGCGACATTGAGATTCTTGCTGATAATCTGGCCAAGTACCTGTCCAAGTGTCTGACCGAGTGCTTCGGAGAGCGCATCTCCGGCTCTCTGGCGGTCTGAATCACTACTTGAATTGTCATCCTGACTGAGATCGACAGCGGCAATGACGCCAGACATGAGAATGGCGGAACTGATTGTCCGGAACCAGTGGTTGTTGACCTGATCCGTGAATCCTGCATAGCCGGCACTATCGGCTCCTGGCATGGCGCGAATGTCGAGACTTTTGCCATCTGGAAAGATCAGGCGTTGCCAAGCCATCAAAACCCGTTCCTGGCCGTAAGCCACGTCACTTGAGTATGTACCAATAAGTCGTGTTCCTTGCGGGATAAGCAAATGTCTGCCAGTCGCTGTATCCCAAACGTTTTGACTGACCTGAGCCATGACTTGTCCCGGAAGGTCCGAGTTGATTCCTGAGATCATGATTGCAGGGATCACGAAGCCGGTACGAATCATGTACGGTGATTTTGGAGTTTCTACCTGTGAATCAAGATCCCATGAGCTTGACTCAAATCGGCGAATATCATTTCGACCGGTAGATATAGGCTGATAAAGTTCATCAGATGCGGAGACATTTTCGCCTCTGATCTGCGCAAGACGTGTCTGATATGCAGAAGAAGAGTCGCGCATGGCGGAAATCCGCTGACGTGTCTGGGCAATTTCTGTATTGAGATCGCGGGTCGTGGAACGGTTCTGAAGTTCAGACACCTGTATGCTCATTCTGCTTTTCAATGCTGCTTCAAAAGACTGGATTCTGCGTTCACGGATGATGAGCCGATCTTCAAGATATGGATCAGGAGATGACACAACTGGATCAGGTAATCCTTGGCTTTTCTCCCGTGCTGGTGTCTCGTTGGAATCTGGTCCATCTTGAGAGGTTACAGGCTGAGGAATGGATGAAAGGAAACTGCCTGGTCTTGCCGCCCTATTTGCAATCTCTTCTGCAAATTGTCTTGAGGATATGCTTGTTTTTGGCGTTTCTTCTTTTTGAACCTGCTGACGAGGAAGGGAACGCTGAAAACCGACATAGATGAAGACACCGACAACAAGAGAGCAGGCGGTACCGAAAATGATCAGCGGAATCCGGTTCAGACGTTTTGAATCTGGAACTGTCTGGGCATTCAAGGGATCAGAGACTGTATCGTTTTGGGAGAGCCAGTTCTTCATCTTTTGCAGCATATTCATCACATGCCTCTCGTGATTGTGACCTTGGTCTGCTTTGAGCCGACACCTGCAATCAGCATTGCCTTGTCAAAGATCTGGTCAACGATGAAGCGGTCTCCCTGAAGCCTGTAGTTGACCATGACTTCCTCGTCGCCATTCAGAACGAGAAGGGAGGGGGCTTCGGTCTGCTTCATCTTCGGAGGCATCTGAATGATTGTCTTCACACCATCGTTGTAGACGCGGACAGGCTTCCACGGAGCATCTCCGGACAGACGATAGGCAAAATCGAGATTTCCAAGGTATTCCTGAGTCTCCGGGATAGTGAGTTTTTCCTTTTCTTCAGCCTTGCGTTCTCTCAGAGCGAGAAAACGGGCCTGTACGGCATCCGGATAAATGAATGAGACACGGGGCATGTACTGTGTCCTGTGGCTCTTAAGTCGAAAATGGTATGTTCTGCGGTTTGTCGTGACCATGAGAGATGTTTCAAGGCCAACGTCCATCGGTTTCACAACGATATGCTGAACTTCAGCGACACCGGCTCCTGTGATTGCGGGTTCAACAAGCCAGCGTGCGCTGTCACCGATATTGATGTTGTTGATTTGCTCACCAGGTTCCAGCTCGATGTCCGTTACCTGCATGACTGCGCAGACAATCGATGGTTGAACGGCTCCATGGAGAAATTTGATTGAGCCATCCGGACCAGGTACTGGTGTAAGCTGTGTTGCAGAACGTGCCTGCCAGTCCTGAGCAATTTTAAGAGCCTTTTGTTCACTTGGCGTTAAAATTGGGTTTTCCCCACCGAAGTAGAGAGATTCGAGGGGAAGATCAGGCAATTCAGTAACTTTTGGAGCTGCAAAGACTGGAGAGACAAAAGTGAAAAGAAAGAGGACAAAAAAGAGGCGATTCATTATACTTCTCCGTTAGTTATTGAGTGCCTTATATTTTTGCGCAACAGCTTGCACATATAGTCTTTGCCGTGCAGGTGTTGGGGAGTGATAGGAGCCGACAGCCTTCCAATTGTAGCCGTGGCGTCTGATTTCATTGGCGAGAATCCAGACTCCCAGCATAGCGTTATTACGAGGTTCAAGTGCTACTTCAGGGCTGATACGAAGGTGTTTGAGCCACCAGTTATTAATTTGCATAATACCAATATCATGCGAGAGACCACGGCTGCGTGCCTGTCGAATAATCGCCAACGCACCAGAACGGGAGCCAGGGCGGTACGTTCTCCCAGCAACATTGACGACCCATGGATCGAGACCGGACTCCGTCTTTGCAATGGCAAGAGCGAGACGTTTGGGGACGCGGTAACGCATACATGGATCGTCAAATATATCAGCATAAGCTGTTGACGATAGAAGTAATAGTGCCAGAACAAAACAGAAAAATTTCATGTTACCCCTTTATTATCTTGCGCATGTTGTAAAGGCCATTATTCGGCCATAGTTGGAATCAGGATAAACCCATGCGTCAGAAGAACTTGTATTTAGGACTCGAAGATGTACTTGCCACTCGGTATCCGAGATTGATGTAGCCCATGCCTGAAATGAAGCGATGCTTGGCGCTTCGGCTCCGGATGAAGCGATGGCCGGAGCGACAAAAATCTGGGGCGTTGTGCCGGTTGCCGGGGCACAAACAGGTTTTGTGATTTTGTCGCCATCCTTGGCCAAGGTTGCTGTCTTGAATTGTGTAGAGTTACCTGTATCTGCGAGAAGCATGAGCTGGTTGTTCCGGCAGAGATACATTCCTTGATCTTCATCAAGGAACATTTTGCCCTCGTCTTCATCAGAACATGAGTCATTGTCCGAGATGGTGCGGGAAATATACTGGATGGAACCGACGTTTTCGATGTCGTGTCCCGTCATATCGAGAGTCGTTTCCATCTGATTGTATTCAGGATGGCCGGGGACCTGGGTCCGGTAGAGGTAGTCAGTACCGAGGTCGTAATCATCGAATGCGGAAAACATTCCGAGATGGCCTGGGCCGGGAGAAGCAATACCGAGGGCGGCAAGATCAAGAATGTAGCCTCCAGCGTTCCCATGGAGTGTATCAATGGTTTGACCCTCCATGTCCCCTGTCGGGACGAAACCGCCAGCTCCGCCGAGCTTGAGAGCGGCTCCGGGAACCGTCAACGTGGCGAAGGAGTCGCCTTCCTCATGCTCCCGACCTCCAGTGGTCAGGATAACGGTAGTCAGGATATTGTTATGAGGACGCCGTATATAAATCTCATACGTTTGTCCCCAAACGTTATCATCCTGAAAACCATCAGGAAGGAAGTCGTTGTTTATCAATTCCTGAATTGTAACTTGAGGTCCACTATTGGCCGTGGCCTGTAAAAGCAACGCCTCATAGTTGTCTTTGATATAGCGTTCTGTAGCGTCATTTATAGTTTGCATGTGCCATGCAGCTTGTGCTTGCGCGGTCAGTCGTGATCCCTGCTGCCATATCTCCGTCAGAGCATAGAACATCACAGAGATCACGATCAGAGCGCCCAGCATTTCAAGCAGTGTGAACCCTTTTTGTGTCTCTCTGTTCATTGCGCACTCACGATACTGACAATGGTTCCGGTAGGTATTGTTGCGGGAACGGCTATGCCGCTGGGCTGGAGCCTCCCATTCATGTTTTCACCGACCAGCATAGAGTTTCCGAGTTTTTTTCTGATCAACCAAGGCTGAGTGCCTTCAGTTATACCGTAGATGTAGCAGTAACCATCCACAATCCGTGCCTGCCATTGCTGTAAATAGACATAGCCAGGAGGCAAGTCCAAAGCAGCATTGGGAATAGCCTGAACATGTCCCATTTCGTCTATATATTGAGTTACGGCGCTTCTGTAGTTGCAGAAGTTCACGGCTACACTGTCATCAAAGGCTTCAGCCCTGATTTTTGAAACATCCGGAAGCAGAAGCATGTGCAGAGCTGCAAGGATGCCAATGAAGAAAGTACAGACAACCAGAGGGAACATGTCAGAATCCTTACAATCAGTGGGCCTGAAAGATGAGCGTATTGCTCAGTTCATCCGTGCAGTGTTCTGTAGTGACGACAATTTCTCTTTCAATATCGGTACCATTGATTGATAATGAATCCCACATGTTACGTTGACTACCGAGCTTAATACAGGCTTCCTCCGGAATATTATCCAACTGTATTGTAAATGAACGTCCTTCATTGGCACTGCCAACACTTACATCTCCATTCCAAGCATTCACGATGGATTCATCTACAAGCATTCCTTGGGGTACAGCGTTTGCTGCTATCAGTTCATCATTGGAGATTGATGCAAAACTATGTATATGACTGTAGGCTTCATGGATATTCATGCGCAAATATGAAAGATTTTCCTGCTGATTTGAGACTCGTGCGCTTTCAATCGCGCTTGAAATGACCATAGCGACAGCACCGAAGATAATGGAGCCGATGATGATCGCACCGAGGACTTCCCCTAAAGTAAAACCCTGCTGATTCTTCCGATTGTTCATAATCCAATTCCTTGTGTTACATGTTGCTGGATAGAAAAAACGCCAAGGACCAGGAAGATAATGGTTAGGATGATAAGCAGGATACTGAATACCCCTAAAAGGTTGGCTCCGCGTTGGATGCGTTCCATGCTTTCATCCATCATTTCTTCAGCAATTTTGCTAAGTTGTTCGTTGAAACCAGGGAGAGCTGCGTAGGTTCTCAAGTCGTCGGCAAGAGCAAAATCGGGCCAGCGTGCAGGCGTTGAGCAGAGTGCATCACCGAGTGACAAGCCTTGCAGCGTAAATTGGTACACAGGCCGCAGACGGCTGCGCAGGTATGGGCTGGTATCTCGATTTTCAAGAGTGCGTTGCAAAATGACAACGAGCTTGACGCGAGTCTGAAGGAGTATCGCTGTTGCATAGAGCCATGACACACCGACAAGCACTCTATAAACTGACCAGGGAGGAATCTTGTCTGCAAATGTTCGTCCTGGTCCTGTCCAGTGTTTAAGACTGAACAATATAAGGATAATCCCGCATAGAAGCAGCAAGGCAGCTGCCGCGCCGTACAATGAAGTGATGAAACTGGAGAGCTTGTAGAGCAGCCATGCCGTTCCGGTCCATTTCTCAGGGTCTGAGAGCATGGACATTTGCGGGATGAGCATTGTCGAAACTGTGAACAGAAAACCGATGACACCGCAGAAAAGCAGAATCGGATACGCTATTTCCTTGATAACCATGCCTTTGATTTTGCGTTTTTTCTCAAGCAGATCAGCAGCCCTTTCAAACCCTGCCGAGAGCATAGCTTCACCGCCCGTCTGTCCGCTGTCGATGAGCATGATTTCTTCTGGCGTTGCGTAGCGAGAGAGGGCTTTCCCTATAGTTTCGCCGCTGAGTAACGATTGAACGATATGTCCATAGACCAAATGCACTGGGTTTTTTTCTTTTTGGGCACGTTCTTGGAGAATACGGAAGCAGTGTTCCAGAGAGAGATGCGTGTGCTTGAGCTGTCTTGCCAGTTTTTTCCAGCAGCGTTCTCTGACTTTCGGATCAAATGATGAGCGGGCAATCAAATTTCGTACAGCTGGCAGTGTGATTTCAAATCGACTCATACTACTCCCCCTGATGAAGGTCATGGTCGAGCGTGAGTCCAAGGCGTTCTTCGGCAATAACGGGATCAACGTCACCAGAAGCAATACGGTCGAGAGCATGGGCAACATGTGTTTTTCCACCCTCATTTATCCAGTATTGTTGTGCTTCATACAGGCGATTAGCACGCAGTAAGGCAACAAGCTGCCGATCATCAGTCGAAATGACTTCGGCAGCGACTTGCTGATTGACAAGGCCGAGGCCGTCACAATGCGGACAGCCGTCACCACGGAGACAGATGGCGTCGATCTCTCCATGCGTGTAGACCGCTTGCAGACGATTCCAGAGATCGGGTGAGATAACTTCTGGGGTTTTATGCAGCGATTTTTTGCAGTTCGGGCAGAGAATGGGCATCAGACGCTGGTACATGAGTCCGTTGAGTACGCCATCCGTACAGATTGATTCGAGCGGCATCCCCATTTCATGTAAGCGGGCAATAATGCCAATAGCACTGTTCGCATGAACCGTTGACCAGACTCCATGTCCAGTAAGTGCCGCGTTGATGGCAGCCTTGGCCGCTTCGAGGTAGCGAATTTCGCCGAGCAGAATCACGTCTGGATCAGAGCGCATCAACCCCGCGAGAGCTTCGAGCAGGGCACGTTCACGTTCGGCATCGGAGACAGCTTTGGTGAAGACGTTGAGCTGACGGACTCCGAGAATGGTGTATTCCGGTGGATCTTCAAGAGAGTAGTAGTTTTTTGTTGGAGTGTACTGAGCCAATGCCTCCATGATATTTTTGAGCACGGTCGTTTTGCCGTGTCCGGTGGGTCCGGAGACGATTGTGAGTCCGGAGTGTTCTGTAAAAGAATTGACGAGCTTTTGCTGTTCTGGAGTAAAGCCGAGTGACTTCAGTCGCTGCATGACCGGTCCTGTGGCTGACGTTGCGTCATAGAGCAGCCGCATTGCGAGGGCAATGCCAGGTGACGCAATAAGAGGGCTCTGGATGGGTTCCGAGTGCAGACGAACGGCGAAGAGTCCTTCCGGCAGGAATTTTCTGTCCGCAATGCGGCCATCATACCGTTCAAATTCGGTAAAACCGCTTTCGGCCTGAGAAAAGATACCTTGGAAAATGCCGCGAATAAGTTGCTTCCCTTCCTCACCATTCAGAGGTTCATCTTCCTGAAGCAGTCCCATGCGCCGGAAATAGACTTGAGCATAGGGTCCCATGTAGGTGATGTGTATATCTGAAACTTTTTTCTGTAGGGCTCGGTTCAGCAACTCCATGACGTATGTTTCGACCCAGGGGCGCTCGCGGTTTCCGTCAGTTGTAAACTTGCTGTACCTGATGCCAAACTTCTGCTCGAATTCAGAAGGAGGATACCAAATGCAGGGGACAATAGAGGAACCGGTCTGTTCAGAATAACGGGCAAACAGATTGTCAAGCTGGAGATTGCCTCTGAGTTCCGCTGAAGCGTGGAAATATCCGTCGAACCAACGCAGACGACTGGCCAGGGATTCGGGAATTGTCGGTACATATTCCATGTCTTACAACCAAGGGAGCGGAGAGTTGTTGATAGTGACCGTTTCTCGCGTAATGGAAGACACTGTGCCAAACCCCGGAACAGTATCGCCGACCTTGACCGTATAGGTACCTGAGCGAGAGCGCAGGGTAGCTGTAAGCGTACCTGCTCCTTTCACTGACATGACAACGAGTCGTGATCTGGATTCCGTAGAAATAGCCTGTGGTTGTCCTTGAGTATGAGTGACGGGCGGCAGAGACAGAGAGGGGACAATGACAGGTTTTTCAGACAGCTTGTCATCCAGTTCTTTGAGTTTGAGCTGGTATTGCTTGTACTCAAAGGCAGCCTTGTTAATGTCGCGACCTGCTTGGATACTTGTGACTTCACCAAGCGTACCAGAATATACTGTCCCAGGACGAAATTCCGTAATAGGTTCAACCCGTGTCCCCTGATCAGCCGTTTTTGATTGTTCCTTGGAGAAAGAGGCAGGAACAGATTTTTCCTGAACAGGTGTAACTGGATGTTTAGTAACTGGAGCTGGGCGGGAATACATGTATACCCCAGCCCCAGTGCCCAGAATGACGATGACAAGGAGGGAGGCCATGAGCCACAGTTTTTTATTTTGCATAAAGTTCTCCCTTTATTTCCCATGATTCGTTGGCATAGGAGATTTCTTTGACGCGCAGGCCGGGAATATTCAGGGCGCTGGCCAGATTCCGGTAATCGGTAATCAGGTATGCGGGCAGACTGGAGAGTTCCCATGTTGCCATTATCCATGGACAGACCACATCCTGTTTTTCAATTTTCTTCACAGCGCGTTTTCCCCATGACAAACTTGTCTTGAGAGAAAAATGCTGGGTAAAGGCATAAAGCCTCCTGGAGGCTTCTTCTCTAGACAGTAGTCTGTCGAGTTCATGCGGCGCCTTGCTCAAATTTCTGGAGATCGGTGTATGAGAAACGGCGAATCTGGGGTGCATTTCGTCGAGCTCTGCATTAAAAGGCAGGAGCGTATATTCGGAGAACTCCGTATGTTCCCATCTTGCCGCCATTGAAGCTCCAGAACAGCTCAGGCTGGAGAGTCTCCATCCGTTTGCTGCTATCGGATGGTGCAGCATTGCCGGAACGCACTGAGAAATAAATACATCTGCACTCGGTGTGGACATCCATTGACGCGAAAAATACTGTTCGGGATGCTCTTGTGCGTCGCGTATTCGCGCCAGCCTCTGTTCTGCTGTAATCTTTGAACGCTCAATCCTGGCAATGCGGTCCCGGTACTCAATGTACGAATGCCCCCCCCAGACTGCGGCGATTAAAAGCGCAATTCCAACCATGGTCTTGATGACCGCTGATCTGGTCAACTGGTGCAAAGGGACGAGCCGCGAGGCTTGAATTTCAGAACGCGATAGATTGGAAAGAGCCTCAAGGATGCGCTTTTCGCTCTCTTCCGGGGACAGAATTTGAACAGTATCGATACCAAGCGTATCTTGTAGCGAGTAAGCCAATGCTTCAGCATCGCTTTTTATGTTGAAGCAGCAATCAGCACGGGCTGAGAGAACACCTCGTTGAGCACCAAAAACCCACCAGAATGATTCGGACGTGTCAGCATCAACAAGCGAAAAAATGCAAATTTCCGATGATTCTTCCTGTTTCAGGATTGCAGCCAGTGATAACACTTTTCGCCATTCCGGATTGGTCCGTGCGAGTCCGTACTGAACCTTGAGTATAACGATTCTGTCATACGGTTCGGTGGCGCCATCAGCTTCGGCAATAATGTCTGATTTGCTGCGTTGTTCTGTGAGTCTCCATTCAAGACCCGTTACGCAAGACATTTTTCCATACAGTACGCGACGCATCACACATTCTCCGCACTTTCAAGCTCGATGGTGACCACGAGCAGAGTTTTTGAGAAGTCGGCGTCACGGCCTGTATTCAGCAGTCCAAACGCGTTATTGGCATTTTGCGTCGATTGTTCAAATCCGGCGAGAACGAGAGTCTGCCCCATTTTCATCTTGCTGCGCTGCGCAAAGGAGCGAGTACTTACTTGCGGAAGCTGGACATAGACCTGTTCCCGGTCGATTTCTTCCATTGAGTCAAGAGCGGACAGGGTGACTGCGTACTGGAGTATTACACGTCGATCCGGAAGAATATGCGGAATGATTGTCATGGCAAAACCGGTCGTGACTTCACCGGGAGTGATCTCCGAAGTCTGATTGTACTCACTTGTTGCCAGAGTCATTCCGGCCAGGTAGGCATGACGTTTGATTGCCTGCACTGGAAGAGGCTGGTTGGACATGAGCAGACCACCAGCACTGGAGAGCTGTGTAGCCCGGCCCCATTCTCTAAGAGCTTTGATCGTGCCAGAACTTCCCTTGAGTTTGCCTTTGACTACGCTCACAGCGGCGGTCGATGCACTTCCGAAATCTCCGAGGCTTCCGGCGATGACGGATACGTCGCCGTTTTCAAAAAGTGCCTGCAAGTTAAGTCCGGCACTGGATGCGTCGGTGAGTTCGAGTGCCCAGACTCGTACTGTAATTGCGACCTGCCGGGAAAGTTTCTCGTTTATTGAGTCGATATATGTGGTCACATCACGAAGGCGTGTATAGTTATCACGGACAGTGACCGTTCCAGCAGCCTGATTGATAGAAACTGTGCCTTTGGGGCTCAGGAGTCCCTTAACGGCTGTTTCGATTTCCTTCCAGATGTCCATTTCGATCTTGGTCTGATGGACTTGGGATGTCTGGGAAGATGTGTCTCCGGATGTAACTGTACTGTTGATGCTTGAGCCGCTGATGGAAGATCCGCTTGTACGTTCTTTGCTCTTATTTGATACCTGACTGTCGTATGTGATCATGCCAGGAGCGGCCATAATGGTGTATGTACGCACCTGCATGGCCGAGAAAGTTACACGGTTAGTTTTTGCGTCGTAGTCCCAGCCATATCCGGACAGGCTTGAGATAGTATCAAGCAGACCGCGCAAAGAGCCGGTATAGGATACGTCGATCAGTCCGGACATGCTGGCCAGAGGCGGCAGGCCAAGCTCATCAAGAGCAGGCAGTTCGGGCGAGGATGTTCCCTGTTTCGGCTGTGGGGCATCGGCATCAGTATCGGAGACCTGAGCCGACAACGGCGCGATAGTGCTGAGTGAGGCCGCGATCTCGGAGAGCGTCCCCTTTTGTTTGAGGGTGACGCTGGCGTTGAGAACGGGAATATCGAAGTTGTCTGTCTGACGAACAATGGGTTTTGCGCCAAGATACGGATACTCGGCGATAGCAACGGTTTTTGAGCTGGAAAGCTCTGTCAGTTGATCCCGTTTTGCCTCGACCTGTTGAACGGTGGGAGCCCCACCGTCTTTGACGGTGCAGCCGGAAAGGAAGACGAATGCTGCGAGAAGAAGGGAAAGGTATCTTTTCATCATCTGTCACTCACTTCCAGAACATTGTTAGCGGGATAGATCGTTGCTCGAAGAGGGAATCCGGCAGCGTGTAATCCTTCAAAAAGCTGGGTGATCGCAGCAACAAAGTTGCCACGGAACGTCGCGCGTGACTGCATGTCGAGGTCTGTATCCGCATTCCAGACAAGCTGATAGGATTCTCGGCTTGCCCAAGCATCGAGCTGCACGCGCAGACTTCCTTGGGATAGTTGCCATTCTGGAAGAGATATAGGCTCTGCGACGATGGTGACGGCGGAGGAAGCAGGGCTAGACGTAGCTTCGACTTTTGGTGTTATCGCTTCGGATGTTTGAACTCCTTCTGGAGTGACTTTTGATGTCTCTGCGGCTTCGGCTAGGGCTGCGGCAACAATGGGAGATTCAGACTGAGAGGGCGTATCTGGAGTGGTCTGTATTGATGTCAGCGTAACGAGCTTTTTCTGTCTGTCGATGGTGACAGAGGAATCTGTCGTCGTTGCAATCTCTTCGAGAGCTTGTTCCCAAGGTATGTTTTTCGGATAAGGAACCTGCTTCTGACGCAGTTCTGTACCCTGGATGCTGTATTGCCACTTGACAGGTATTACCGTCTGTACAGCAGTAATGATTGAAATCATCCTGGTATCTGAAGGTGCGGATGAAGGAGTAGCTGGAACTTGGTGAGTCAGT
The DNA here is from genome assembly GCA_946490455.1 of uncultured Desulfovibrio sp. Classification (GTDB taxonomy): domain Bacteria; phylum Desulfobacterota; class Desulfovibrionia; order Desulfovibrionales; family Desulfovibrionaceae; genus Bilophila. The sequence goes on from CAMLXE010000014.1 coordinate 14,533, forward strand.
GCCTGTGGCTTTTCCGCGAGAGGAGTTTCTTTCACAGTGGAAGTTGGGTCCGGAGAATGCACTGGAGGCGTTACAATCGGCGTACCCGGAGATGGCTCTTCTGGCGTGGAGACCGGGGCTGTGAGTGCAGGAGCTGCAACCGTAGAGGGAAGCCCTCCTAACAACTTGCGGATCATGCTGAAAGCTGTGCCATCAGAAGATGTGATCTGGAGATAACCAGTTGGTGAGATTTCACCAACAATCTCATCGATAAC
>CAMLXE010000015.1 GCA_946490455.1 uncultured Desulfovibrio sp.
GCAAAACCTTTTTCAGGATTTCTGGCAGCAGATTGCTCCGCGGGGTATTGCTGCCATTTCTCCAGAAGATGGAAAACGATTTGCGGAACTTTTTGGTTCTGAACGCGTGGAACTTGTTTCCAACATCAAATTCGATCGCGCCCTGCCCTCGAACACGGATACCCCCTGTCCTTCAGAACTGCTTGAGCTGCTGCCTCCTGCCACGCATGGAGGCAGGACGGTGCTGCTGGCATCGGTTCGAGCAGAGGAAGAAGAAGCACTCATGGGTGTTCTGCGGTATCTGCGTACCGGCAGGACAGAAAAAACACTCCCCACCATCATCATTGCCCCCAGACACATGCACCGTGTGCAGCACTGGCTTGACCATCTGCACAAGGACGGCATCACTCCCCTGACCAGGGCTTCCCGCACAGAAGCCTTTCCTGCCGCATCCGTCATTGTCTGGGACAGATTCGGAGAACTGGGACACCTGTACAAACTTGCCGATGCGGTTTTCGTTGGCGGCAGTCTCGCCCCTCTGGGAGGACAGAATTTTCTTGAACCTCTGGGAATGGGGAAAATTCCCTGCTGCGGGCCGTCATTGGAAAACTTTATCTGGGCTCTTCAGGGAACGCCTCAACATCCCGAAGATACACTGGAAGCCCGGGGACTGCTTCACCGATGCAAGGATGCGCATGCCGTGGCGGTTACTCTGAAGCAGACTCTCGCTGAATCACCTTCTCCGGATACCGTTCTTGTCCGCTTCCGGGAATGGCTTGATCCCCGCCTTGGAGGAACGCAACGCTGCGCCGAGCTTATCCTGAACCAGGGACAGGAATGACAGTCATTCATATCTGATAACATAAGACGGCCCATGGTATATGAAAATACCATGGGCCGAATCTCTTCAGGCAAAAAGATTCTAGGCCAGTGCCAGCTCGACAAGCGTCCGAACGGCAAAGCCTGTGGCGCCAGCCGGGCAGTTGACAATCTTGCGTGTGACAAAGGCCGGTCCCGCCACATCAAGGTGTGCCCACGGAATTTCCGGTTTGACAAACTGCTTCAGAAAAACGCCAGCGCTGCATGCGCCTCCGGCTCTGGCGCCGGAATTGGCAAAATCTGCCGTTTCACTCTTGAGATTTTCAAAATAGCGATCCCAGAGAGGCAGTGGCCAATACGGCTCACCGACGATCTCACCAAGATCCTTAATCCGCTGAGCAAGCGTTGCATCCTGACAGAACAGCCCGGCGACATCATCACCAAGAGCTACGACACAGGCTCCCGTAAGCGTAGCGACATCCACAAGCATGGAAGGCGTCCAGCGCTTCTGCGCGTAGGCAAGTGCATCACAAAGTACAAGTCTTCCTTCGGCATCGGTATTGACGATTTCCACCATTTTTCCGGCCAATGTCGTCACCACATCTCCGGGACGAACCGAATGCGCATCGGGCATATTTTCCGCACAGGCCATCAACCCGATAACTCGACGCTGGACATCAAGCTGACCAAGGGCTTCAAACAGCCCCAGCACAGCAGCAGCGCCCCCCATATCGCCCTTCATTTCCCACATGCCTGCAGCAGGCTTGATGCAGATGCCACCGCTGTCAAAGGTTATCCCCTTGCCAACGACAACCAGCGGAGCTTCTTCTTCGTGCCCAGACGGCACATGCTCCAGAATCACCAGTCTCGGCTCATTGACAGACCCGGCAGCCACGGCAGCGAAGGCCCCCATGCCAAGTTCGATGATTTCCTTACGACCGAACACCTCACATGACATGCCATGCCGGCGTGCAACCTTTGCCGCTTCAGATGCCAGATCTTCGGGGGTCAGATGATTGGCTGGAGTATTGGCAAGATTGCGGGCCAGAATAACAGCCTCTGCACAGGATTCACCACGGCGGGCTGCCGTTCTCACCTTGTCATCCACGGCATCTTCGTGAGCCAGTATGCCCATCCAGCGGGGATCGACAGGTTCGGATTCTCGGGTGCTGGAAGATTTGAATCTGTTGTTGCGCCACAGGCCAAGCATGGCAGCACATACCGTTTCTTCAACAACCCTTTCCCCATCTTCATGCAGACGGAAAAGCGAGGAAACTGGTATGCCAAACGTTTCCAGTCCAAGATCCCGGCAGCGTACGGCAGCCAGACCGGAGGCCTCCCGAACTCGATCCAGAATCTCTCCTTTTGTCAGCTCCGACAGATTTCCAAGTCCGACCAGCAACGCCCGTGACAGAGGATGGGCTGGCGGTCCATAGATAACGGAAACCTCCCCTTTCTTGCCTCGAAAATCCCGTGTTCCAGGTGCAATGGTCAGCCATGCAATCGAATCAACCAGATCCGATGCAGCCTGCTCAAGTTTTTCGCCCTCTGCGAGGAACAAGACAACAGCGTCGGCCGACCAGGCTTCCGGTCCTCCTGCCTGAAAACGCAAATCCATGGTTCAAACTCCTTTCACTATCAGCCCAATGATCATTTTCATTCAGATGACTGAATATTATAACTTTTCAATTTTCGATGCAGATAGCTGCGTTCAAGTCCGATCGTTTCGGCAAGTCGGGTTATATTTCCACCGCATTCGTGCAGCTTGGTCGCAAGATACTGCGCCTCAAATACGGCACGAGCCTTTTTGAAATCAAGCCCGGGCTCAAAGGCTTCAGCAAGTCCGGCAACCGGCGATGCGTCTCCACAGCTGGAGGCCGTATCCCCAGAGCCCTTCTGACGCATTTCCGCAGGGAGATCGACAGGCAGCACCGTACGCCCCCCGTAGAGAATGACCATCCGTTCGGCAAAATTTCTCAATTCCCGAACATTGCCGGGCCAGGAGTATTCCAGAAGTCGTTCCAGCGTTTCCGGAGCATATACGGGAGGCTGGCTGGCATGAACAGCACACAGTCTGGACGTAAAGGCATCAAGCAAAAGACGAATATCATCTCCCCGCTCGCGCAGAGGGGGCAGATGCAGCGGCAGAACACGCAAGCGATAATATAAATCCTCACGGAATGTTCCAGCCGCGATGGCCTCTTCAAGATTCTTGTTGGTTGCCGCTATAACGCGCACATCCACCTTGATGGTGCGCGAGCCGCCAACTCTCTCAAAGGCCTGCTCCTGAAGGATGCGCAGGATCTTGGCCTGCGTCTTCAGGCTCATGTCACCGATTTCATCCAGAAACAGCGTTCCGTTATTGGCCATTTCAAAGCGTCCGGGACGGGCCTGATCCGCACTGGTAAAAGCTCCCTTCTCATGACCGAACAGTTCACTCTCGATCAGCTCTTCCGGAATGGCCGCACAGTTGACGGCTATCATGGGAGCATTGGCTCTTTTGCTTCCCGCGTGCAGCGCCCGGGCGGCGAGCTCCTTGCCAGTACCATTCTCACCGGTAAGCAGAACCCATACGTCCGTTGGAGCAACTCTTTCCAGAAGTCTCCGAAATTCCAGCATGGGCGGAGACTGACCAATCAGTTCATCCTGTTCCGGCAATGCCGTGCGCAGCACTCGATTTTCCCGGCGCAGTGAAACAGCTTCCAGCGCTCTGGAAGCCACAATCACCACCTTCTCCAGAGAAAGGGGTTTTTCAATAAAATCATAAGCGCCCTGCTGAATGGCATTGACTGCCGTTTCAATCGTCCCATGTCCTGAAATCATGACCACAGGAAGATCCGGATGCGCCGCATGCAGCGTCTTCTGTGCCGTGAGCCCATCCATGCCGGGCAGCCAGATATCCAGAAACACAAGATCGGGTGCCTCGGAATCAACCAGCGCAAGGCCTTCCTCAGCCGTGGGGGCTTCCAGAACGTCATATCCCTCGTCTTCCAGAATACCCCGCAAGGAAAAACGGATAGATTCCTCGTCGTCAATAACAAGTATGCACGCCATAGTTTCCTCGCCGTTGTCCCACGTTTGCCCATTCAGGGTATCAGCCTTCCGAAACCAGCTTAAGGCCCACAATACCCGCAAGAATCAGACCGATGCAGAATAATCGTCCTGGAGAAGCCGGTTCTCCGAAAAGAACAATCCCAAGCAAGACCGTTCCTACGGCCCCTATTCCTGTCCATACGGCATAGGCCGTTCCTACAGGAAGGTGACGAACTGCCAGGGCAAGAAGCAGCACACTCAACGCCATGCTTACCAGAGTAAAGACAGATGGCCAGAGTCGGGTAAATCCCTCCGCATACTTGAGCCCTACAGCCCAGCCCATTTCAAGCATTCCAGCAAGCACAAGAAGAAACCAGTCCATATGTTCCCCCATGTTACGGGGTCGTCCCCTGTTTCTTCCCTTCCGATCGGAGGTCGTCCTCCGACCGAAGCCCATCCAACGCAAAAATCATCGCTGCTGGCAGCATTCAATGCTTTGGCAATACCTGAGAACCAGTCTGCCCTATTGAACAGAATCGCCAGCAGTCTCGTCAGATTCCGGACAGGAAAAGGTATCCAGCCTCAGTGATTGCGTAAGCGAGACGCTATCTGACGTTTCCGGAAAAATTTCATCCCGCCTTGCCGCCAGAGCCAGAGGGAGGACCTCATCCACATGCTCCACGAGTTCAATATGCAACGTATCAAGGATTTCTTCCGGAACTTCCTTGAGGTCCTTGGCGTTATCCTTCGGAATAATGACCAGCCGCATTCTGGCCCGACTGGCAGCCAGGAGCTTCTCCCGCAAACCTCCAATAGGAAGCACCCGTCCGCGCAACGTTACCTCTCCCGTCATGGCAACGTCATGATGAACGGGAATTCCCAGCAAGGCTGACACAAGACTCGTCGTTATGGCAATGCCTGCTGAAGGCCCATCCTTGGGAGTCGCTCCTTCAGGGAAATGCGTATGAATATCTATCGCCTTATGGAAATCAGGTTTCAGCCCAAAAGAAGTTGAACGGGAACGAACATAGGACAGTGCGGCCTTGGCCGATTCGCTCATGACCTCACCAATCTTTCCGGTTGCAACCACATGCCCCTTGCCGGGCATGATGACCGTCTCCACCGTGAGCAGAACACCTCCGACTCCCGTATAGGCCAGCCCGTTGACCACACCGACCCGGGGCATGTTCTCGCCTTCATCCTCGCGGTATTTGCGGACTCCAAGCAGGCTTTCAAGGTCATCTTTCGATATGGTCACCGTGTGTTCCGTGCTGCCTTCTTCCACCAGTCTGATAGCCACCTTGCGGCAAAGAGCTGCAATTTCCCGCTCCAGATTTCGGACTCCGGCCTCTCGCGTATAGGACCGGATGACGTCAATAAGAGCGTCATCTGCAAGTTTCATGTTTTCCGGCTTCAGTCCATGCTGTTTCAGCTGACGTGGCAGAAGAAAATCCCGCGCAATATGCATTTTTTCTATTTCAAGATAGCTTGGGATTTCAATTAGTTCCATTCGGTCACGAAGCGGAGCCGGAATACTGTGCAAGGAGTTTGCCGTCGTGATGAAAAAGACTTTGGACAAATCATAATCCAAATCAAGATAATGATCGCCAAAGGCACAGTTCTGTTCGGGATCAAGGACCTCAAGAAGAGCCGATGCAGGATCACCACGAAAATCGGAACTCATCTTGTCTATTTCATCAAGGCAAAACAGAGGATTGCTGCTTTTGACCCGCTTCAGCGCCATGATAATCTTTCCCGGCATGGCTCCTACATATGTCCGCCGGTGTCCACGAATTTCTGCCTCATCCCGGACGCCCCCCAGAGAAAGACGCACATACTCGCGGCCAGTAGCGCGTGCCACGGAACGAGCCAGAGAAGTCTTGCCGACACCGGGGGGGCCGACAAAACAGAGGATGGGTCCCTTGAGTCCTCCCGTAAGCTTCTGCACGGCAAGATATTCAAGAATGCGCTGCTTCGGTTTTTCAAGGCCGAAATGATCCGCATCAAGGATGCGCCGTGCCTCTGCTATATCAATGACGGTTTCCTTCATCTCGTTCCAGGGGAGATCAAGAATCCAGTCGATATAGCCACGGACAATGGAATATTCTGCAGATGCCGGAACCATCTGGCGCAACTTGCGTATTTCAGCCAGTCCCTTTTCCAGCGCCTCCTCAGGCAGATCCTTGGCACGCAGACGCTTTTCCAGCTCGGCGCTTTCCGCCTGAGGATCGTCGTCTCGTCCCATTTCCTTGTTGATCGCCTTGATCTGCTCATTCAGATAATATTCACGCTGGTTACGATCCATCTGATCCTTAACCCGATCCTTGATGCGACGATCAATGGCACGCAGCTCCATATCTTCATTCAGCAGATTCAGAACCTGCTCAAGCCGCTGAATCGGGTCTTCAATCTCAAGGATTTCCTGTCTCCGGTGATAGTCTCCCCTGAGAAGGGGCAGCAGCGCATCAGCCAGCTGTCCGGGTTCCTGCAGCATGGCAATGGAGGCCATGGCATCAGGCGTCAGTTTTCGATTGGAACGGGCATACTGATTCAGGGCACCAAAAACCGCATCCATCAGAACCTGTCCTTCGGCGGTGCGTGCCCCCTTGAGCGGCATGGGACTTACCCGCACCATGGGCCAGCTTTCCCGCCCGAAGGGATATTCCGCATCAGCAGGGAATACAGGACTCCAATAAGCCCGATAAAGGCCTTCAAAAACAACCTTGAGAGGCCCCTCAGGCAGGCGTGTACAGTGGAGAACACGGCTGACAATGGCCACAGGATACAGGTTGTCGGGCAAGGTCTTTTCCTGTGCCGAATCTTTCTGCACGATCAGACAGATCCGTCTGTCATGGGTTTTGAGGGCGTTTTCCACAGCGCTGATCGAGGCTTCACGCTCCACAAAAAGCGGCAAGACGGCATGAGGAGACATGACCACCTCACGCAGGGGCATAAGCGGCAAAATCACGCCTTCCTTTCCAGCGCCGCCATTCGTGTCGGTACTCTGAAACATGATGGTTCCTTGATGGATGAAAAAAGTATCCGCTCCGGCAAGGCTCAAACTCGCCTGCCAAATGCGGATATCTCAATTTTCCTGAAAGGTACCCTTGGGTGACCGCCGGACGGAACACCCGCCCGGCGGAAAAGGACTCAGGATACAATCTGCTCTTCCGCCCCGTAAATATACAGAGGCTTTTCCTTTCTATCAATGACGGCGTCGTTGATCACGCATTCCTTCACATCTGCAAGTGAAGGCAATTCGTACATGATATCAAGCATGACCGATTCCATGACATTGCGCAGACCTCGTGCGCCGGTCTTGCGCTCAAGAGCCTTATGCGCGATGGCCCGCAAGGCATCAGAGGTAAAGAGCAACTTGACGCCATCCAGTTCAAACAGCTTCTGATACTGACGCACCAAAGCATTCTTGGGTTCTGTCAGTACACGGATGAGGTCCTCTTCCCCAAGATCATCCACATGCGTCAGAACAGGGATACGACCCACAAATTCCGGAATCAGACCAAACTGTACAAGATCATTGGGATGCACTTCCTCAAGCAGTTCACCAAGAGAACGGTCCTTCTTGGCCTCTACCTTGGCGCCAAAGCCCATGGAACCGCCACGCATGCGCTGTTCCACGATCTTGTCCAGTCCAATGAACGCGCCACCCACAATAAACAGGATATTCGAAGTATTCATACGAATGAATTCCTGCTGAGGATGTTTCCGGCCGCCCTTGGGAGGAATATTGGCTTCTGTTCCTTCAATGATCTTGAGCAGAGCCTGCTGTACGCCCTCACCCGAGACATCACGCGTAATCGAAGGGCCATCACTCTTTCGAGAAATCTTGTCAATTTCATCAATGTAGATGATCCCCTTGCTTGCAGCTTCGAGATCATAATCCGCATTCTGCAGCAGCTGGACAAGGATATTTTCCACATCCTCACCCACATACCCGGCTTCTGTCAGCGTTGTGGCATCCGCAATGGCAAAGGGAACCCGCAGGATACGGGCAAGCGTCTTGGCCAGAAGAGTCTTGCCGCTGCCGGAAGGTCCTACAAGCAGAATATTGCTTTTTTCAAGTTCTACAGCATCCTGCGAATCCTTGATGGTATCTGCGTAATAGATCCGCTTGTAATGGTTATGGACGGCTACAGCGAGGTTCTTTTTGGCCGCGTCCTGTCCGATGACATACTCGTCAAGCCGCGCCTTGATCTCCTGCGGAGTGAGCAGACGTTCGTCTTCAAACTTCGTCTCCACAGCCTGCTGTGCCAGCATTTCCGTGCATGAACGAATGCACTCGTCACAAATATGTACGTTATCCCCACCTGAAATAAGCTGTCTTACCTGCGTATCCGACTTGCCGCAGAAAGAACAATGCAGGTGTGTGGATCTGTTGTCATTGGGCATAAGCATTCCTGACGCCGATAGGCGTTGACTTTAGGACTCTGTTGATAGCTCGGATGCTGCGCTCTTCCGCAAGGACCACAGCATCACGCTCCTTCCACCACCTAGGCAGAAGGCGTTTCAAAAAGATCCCGACGGGAGGTCAGGACCCTGTCTACTATGCCATATTCCCGGGCGGCCTCAGCCGTCATGAAATTATCACGCTCGGTATCCCGCTCGATCTTTTCCAGAGGCTGACCAGAATGACGAGCCAGAATGGCATTCAGACTTTCACGCATGCGCAGAATCTCACGGGCATGAATATCAATGTCGCTGGCCTGCCCCTGAAAGCCTCCAAGGGGCTGATGAATCATGATCTGACTGTGAGGCAGCGCATACCGCATGCCCGGTGCTCCGGCACAAAGCAGCAGGGCCCCCATACTGGCAGCTCTTCCCATGCACATGGTTGCCACAGGCGAGGTGATGTAGTTCATCGTGTCATAAATGGCCATACCTGCCGTTACCGAGCCTCCAGGACTATTGATATACATGTAAATTTCCTTTTCGGGGTCCTGAGACTCGAGGAACAGGAGCTGCGCGCAGACAAGCGAAGCAACCTGATCGTTCACTTCCGTTCCAAGAAGAACGATTCTATCCTTCAGCAGACGGGAATAGATGTCATAGGCACGCTCGGAACGACCGGACGTTTCCACCACGATAGGTACTGTCATATTCAAAATATCTTGCATGAAAGCTCCATGGGCAAAAGAGTCGTATCCCTGACGGGTTACTCTTTCTGATAAGTACGATTTTTGTTTTGTCCCGCTCATACAGGGAAAAATTCCTGTTCCAGACACAATCAGGATTTTCTGAAAACAAAGAGGGGAGTGCAAACGCACCCCCCTCCTTTCCTGCGAATTCAGCAAAGCGTCCCGCGGGACGGCGGGGGAATCCCCCTCACAGGCCGCAATCAGGCCTTGGCCTCTTCGGGTTCTTTTTCGGTAATCACGGCCTTGGAGTAGACAAATTCCATGGCCTTGTCGGCGAGCAGACGATCACGCAGTTCGTAGATCAGGCCGCTGCGCTGGTAGGCTTCACGGATCTTCTGATAATCCTGCTGGGCACGCATGGCCATGGTATAAATGGCCATTTCCACATCCTGATCACTCACAACAATATTTTCCTTGCGGCCAAGAGCCATCAGGAAAACCTGAGGACGCAGCGATTCAAGAGCTTCCGCCTTGGCTTCCTCACGCAGCTCATCCTGAGACTTGCCCAGATCCTCGAGCTTCTTGCCCATCCGTTCCAGTCTCATGGCACGTTCGCCAAGGATACGTTCAATACGGGAATTCAGAAGACCTTCAGGAACATCGACGGACACGCCTTCCATCAGCTTGTCGAGCAGCTTCTGCATGGCTTCGGCGCGGGCTGCCTGCTTCTTGCTGGCCGTAATATGCTCATTGATGTCGGCTTCCAGCTTTTCGAGGCTTTCGCTCCCGACCTTCTTGGCAAAATCATCGTTGACTTCCGGGAGATTGCGGCTCTTGATGCTGTTCAGCTTGATGGTGAAGGTCACCGTTTTGCCGGCAAGAGGTGCATGCGCATAGTCAGCGGGGAAAACAACAGGACCGGTCTTTTCTTCTCCAGCCTTGGCACTCTTTACCAGTGCCTCAAAATCAGGCAGGGCCTGACCCTGACCGAGGGTCACCGAGAAATGTTCACCCTTGACATCATCAAGAGCCTGACCGGCTTCATCCACACCGGAGTAATCCACATCAACCACATCGCCATCAACAGGCAGACGATCTTCGGTCACGTCAACCAGATCGGCGAGGCTGTCACGCAAGCGATCAATGATTTCCTGACGATCAGCTTCCGTCGCTACAGCCTTGGTCTGTTCGACAGGGAGTTCCACATACTGGGGGAAATCAATGTCAGGAAGGACATCAAAGGAAAGCGTGCAGGAGAAAGGCTCATTGCGCTTGAATGCACTGCTGTTGTCCGATTCCATACCGGACAGAGGCGTCAGATTGTTGTCAGCAATAGCCTTTTCGATGGCAGCGTTCAGCTTGTCCTGAGTGGCACGGGAATAGATCTCTTCCCCAAACCGACGTTCCACTACCGAAACAGGCACCTTGCCCTTACGGAAACCGGGCAAGGAAAGATCCTTACGGTATGCGGCCACAGTAGCATTAATGGCAGCATTGACTTCTTCCGCGGTCAAGGAAAGAACAAGCTTTTTCCGAGTTGAGGAAACGGCTTCAACTACACATTCCATCAGGAGTCCTCCTAAAGGCGCCGCCCCTCATAATGGCGCGGACGAACGAGAGTGGAATTTTTATAAAAAAACACGTACAATTCCATATATTCCGTCAAGCTATTCCGACGGAAGCGCTGGTGCGAGAGGCGGGACTTGAACCCGCATGGCCATGCCGCTGGATTCTAAGTCCAGTGCGTCTACCAATTCCGCCACTCTCGCCCTTATGGCACACAAAAAAAAGAATATATCTTCACTTCTGAAAAACCGCAAGTCTCATTTCCTTTTCACATCCTTACGAAAAGACAGCCCGATATCTGAGGAAGGAAAGAGACAGCTTCGCCATCTGACAGATATGGTGGTTTCTTCCTGCATGCGCAGCCCAGCCCCTGCTCGCCGAGCGGAGTCATGACATTTCATACACAGAGAATCCCGCCTTCAGCGGGATTCTCTGAACAGGGATATGTTTACAGAATGCGCCTTGTTGTCCAGCCATTGCGAGCTGCAGCTTCCTCAACTGCAGAACCGCCCAGTGCACACACTTTGCCATTCTTTGCGACTTCGGCCATCACTTCGGCAAAATCAACAAAATCCTGCCGTGTCGTGGAAAGGATCTCGTCACGCATCTGCTGGCGCAGGTCCTCACGGTCATCAACGAGATACCGCGAAAGAGATGCGGCTCCCTTGGCATCTGGCAACAGATAGGTATCCAGATCTCCAATGGCACCCACAATGGCCAGTGTCAGCTCCCGATCAGAAAGCTGCAAGGCACGCAGGTAGTCAGCCGCGCCATCATAGGCTGCCAGCGTTCTGTCCACATTGGGATCCCGATAGGAAACCTGAGTCAAGGTTCCGCTCATGCGGTCAAGTGCGCAGAACGCTCCATACGCTCCCCCCTGCACACGGACCTGATCCCAGAGCCATCCCATACGCAAATGCCGGGCAATCACATGTGCGGAACCTTTCCAGACATAGCCAAGATCAAAGATATTGCTCCCCTTACCCACATAATTGACCTGAGCCGGCACAAGGAGCCCTTCACTTGAAGGCAGATTCAGGGCCTCTCGGACAACGGGGACGGAAAAGGCGCTGGGCAGAGCCCGAACGAGAGCCGAAGCAGCCCGCTCCGCATGTTCCAGCAATGCAGCGTCAGCAGTCAGGTTCACCACAAGGCCAGGCCTGTTGAGGACAAGTCCCCGCAGAATTTCCAGATCGGCACGCACAGACTGCCAGTCATTGGCAACCCGCTCCGACAGCGCTCGCACCGCCTCAAGATAGGTAATCCCACCCATACGTTCACTGATCTGACCGGCCTTGCAGCAGGAAGCCCGAAGACGAGTCATAACCGTTCCGTGTCCGGCAGGGATGAGAGACTGCTCGAGTCTGGCTCTCTCCTCCAGAACCATTTGCGTGAAGCGTTGAGGATTATCGAAATCTGTTTCGTTGATGATTTCTGCCATCAGTCCAAAGAGATCTTCCACCTTATCTGCGGTAGCCTTGCCGCCAAGGCAGAGTCTTGCCACGGGTTCTCTGGTACCACGAATGGTAGAAATGAGAGGAGAAGCCTCAAGTCCGCCCGTCTTGGACGCCAGCAGCGTTCCCAGTTCCACAAAATTGCGTTTTGTTGTCCCCATCTCGGTCAGACTGCGACCAAACAGAGGAATGAGAGGCAGCATCTCATCCGGAACGGAATCCAGCGGGAAAAGAACTTCTGCATAGAGGATACCGGACGTATCCAGTTCATGCGTCAGGGTGGTGACGTCCCTTTCCTGTGATACGGCAACGGGAATCTGCTTATTTTCACGAGGCAGATCATTCAGGGTCAGGCTGGGAATGGTTGCCAGCTGCTCTGGACTGTCCGGAGCCTGCTGCGCTTCCTGCAGCCTTCTGGTTTCCTCCACAAGCTCACTGCGTTCTTCTGGCGTCAGGACCGCAACAATTCGTTCCAGCCGGGCAGTTTCCGCAGCTTCCGTACGCGCTGCAAGCCCGGCGTCAGGCGTCAGGATCACAGTGGCACGATGTTCATTTTCAAGGAACCAGCGACGAATGGCTCCTTCAAAAATCTTTTCTCCTGCTGCAAGGCGTGCCTTTACATCAGCCAGAGGCTTTTCCCAGGCCAGAGGAGCCAGGGGGTCTCCATCATAAAGCCAGGTTGCGAGGCTGCGAATCATGGCTGCCAGCCCCCGCGGGAATCGCCCGGAATTGTTTTCACGCAGATCAAATTCCACGCTGTTTACTGCCGCTTCTATGGCAGCAGCCGGGACGCCCTCCTCTGCAAGCCCTGCCAGTGTCTCCATGATCAGCATTTCCACATCTCCGGCGGTACCGGGGACAATGGAACGCAATCCCACAGAGAAAAAAGTCTGACGCAGATCAGTTTCAAGGCCGCTTCCGGTCAGATCTTCTCCAAGACCGGATTCAATCAGAGCCTTGCGCAGAGGCGAACCGGGCAATCCAAGAAGAATATGCTCCAGCATTTCCAGAATGAGCAGTTCTTCCGTTTCCCCTGATTCACAAGTCAGCCAGTTGACAGCAACATGTCCCTTGTCACCTTCCTCTCCGGCCGCATAGGCAAATTCCAGTTCCCTGGGGACGTCCAGACGGGGCTGCAGTGGAACGGTGCTGTCAACCTTCCGTGCCGTAAACCGGGACAGATAGGGATCCAGCCGGGCAAAACGCCCTTCTTCAGGGTCATCTCCCCAGAAAAAGAATCTGGCATTGGAAGGATGGTAATGTGACGCATGGAAATCTCGGAACGCCCTGTAGGTGAGTCTGGGAATCACTTCCGGGTCTCCTCCGGAATCAAGTCCGTAGGTCATATCCGGAAACAATGCCTGTTGAGAACGTTCGGCAAGGACCGAGTCAGGAGAAGAGTACACTCCCTTCATTTCATTGAAGACAACACCCTTGTATCTGAAAGGACCGTCGGTGCTGTCGGCCTCTACATGCCATCCTTCCTGCCGGAAGCAGTTTTCTGTAATGCGCGGAAAAAAGACGGCATCAAGGTACACATCGATCAGATTATAAAAGTCCTGCAGATTGGCGCTGGCCACCGGATAGCAGGTCTTGTCCGGAAAGGTAAAGGCATTGAGAAAGGTCTGAAGAGAGCCTTTGAGCAGTTCGACAAAGGGTTCCTTCACAGGATAGCGCTCTGAACCGCAAAGAACAGAATGCTCAAGGATATGGGCAACACCGGTAGAATCAACAGGGGGTGTACGGAAGGTCACGCCAAAGCACTTGTTTTCATCACTGTTCATGATGGAGAGCAGCTCGGCCCCGGTAGCATCATGACGCCAGAGGCGGACCATGCCTGAAACTTCAGGAACATTGGCTTCACGAATGAGGCTAAAACCATGTGTATTCATAAAAATTCTCCGAAGCGGAAGGATATTCCGGCATATCAACTTCAAAAAGAACGGACAGCCCGCAGGCGCTGCTGTACCGGTCCTTGCAGAGTGCCATTTCCCCCTTCTCCCGGTCAAGAAGAGTTTTCCCGGGCAAATGGATCTATCCGAATTGATTTCCTTTGCAGAAAAAAACAGCGCACAGCCCAACGGACCGTGCGCCATTCGTTCGGGAGTGGAGTGTGTGTTTTCGGGAAGGGACTTCCCTGCTGCTATATGCCGCGTTCCTTACGGTATGCGACCAGATCACGCACCTGAAGTACCGGC